>NZ_JBFBBY010000088.1:0-33206 GCF_040682875.1 Amycolatopsis sp. NPDC051071
CGAGAAGTACATGAAGGCCCCCTTCCTTGCGCCTAGCGCAAGGAAGGGGACCTTCATGTACTTCATGTACTCACACCAGAAGAAGTACGGACGAGCCGGCGTGTAAGCCGGATCCTGTCCTCGCCTCGCCTTGCGGCTCCGCGAGTGGCGGCCATCCATCTAGGCCCGCCGTCGCCGACGGGCTCGAGCGGCCTACCCGCAGGCTCGGGCGGGCAGCCCTCGATCGCCTGCGCAGGAGCCTCGCGGCTCCCTCTTGACCTTGCTCCGGGTGGGGTTTACCTAGCCGTCCTGGTCACCCAGGACGCTGGTGGTCTCTTACACCACCGTTTCACCCTTACCTCCGCCCGCGAAGCGAGCGAAGGCGGTCTGTTTTCTGTGGCACTGTCCCGCGGGTCGCCCCGGGTTGCCGTTAACAACCACCCTGCCCTGTGGAGTCCGGACTTTCCTCGAACCGGTCTCCCGGCTCGCGGCCGCCCTGCCGACTCGTCCGTCGGCGAATCCTACTGCACCGGCGCGGGCAGGCAGTTCAGGTTGCGCTGCCCGTCGGGTTTGACGACGAACCAGGCGTGGTCGGTGCCCTGGCCGGTCCCTTCGCCGGGCCGGGCGTTGGCGAATTTGTAGAGTGGCCAGCCCGCCAAGGTCACCTGTTTGGCGCCTTCGGGACGTTTCACGATCCCCACGATCGCGGGACGGCGGTGAGCTGCGTACCGGGCGGAGCGTCCTCCGACGACGAAGGCGGGCCGCGCCGCGAAGGAGGCGGGACTCGCGGACTGGGGAGGGTTTCGGTGACCGGAGCCCCCGCCGTCAGTGCCGTCTGGTCCCTCTCGTCAGCCGCCTGCCACCACATCGCGGCCACGACGACGAGCATGGTCAACCGGGATCGGCGCATCGGGCGTCTCCGTTTCTCCTTGCTGGGTGACGGGGTTCTGCTCCGCGCTCTCGTTGGTCCAATGCAGGACGGCGGACGGGCTGACGACGGGCGAAGCCAGCGCGACGGTGTCGGTACCGAGCTTCGGGATGCCACCCGCCTGGATCCGCATGCCGTGTTGTGCGGACCAGAACCGCGGCACCGGCGCGAACGGCCGCGCCGCCTGCCACCCGGCCAGGAGATTCTCCGCGGCGGCCCGGCCCATCTCGACGGCGTTGAGCCAGTACTCGACCCGCCGGGGCGTCTCGTCGAAACGCGGGTTGGACCACTGGGCGACATCGCCCGCCGCGACGATGTTGCTCATCCCCAGCACGTGACAGGTCGGCGCGCAGACAACGCCGTCGTCGAGCGGCAGTTCGGCGCCACGCAGCCACGAGATCGACGGCACGGTGCCGACGGCCACGACGACGCAGGAGACGTCGAGGATCCAGCCGCAGCCCGGTGGCGGTGGTCTGCCAGCTGTCGATGGACGCGCCGAGCGCGAGCCGGACACCCCGCGATCGGTGCAGTGCCGAAAGCTTCTGCTCGATGTGCTTGCCGACGACCTCGCCGAGCAGGTTCTCGGACCGGCCGATGATGGCGACCTCGGCCGACTTCGCGCACTCGTCGCGCACTCCCGCGTTGTTCCGCCTGACAGCTGACCGGACCTTCCCACAAACCTGCCTGCCGCACCACCACGAGCATGGACGGGCGTTCCCACCCATATCACCAGGAAGGCGGTCACCACCCCGAGCAGTCGATAGATCATTTCACCCGTCCCCGTTCGAAAAGTGCCTCGTCAGGGGTATGGCGAACCGGAGCGGCCGGTTCGATCTCTGCCCGATCGATCCGGTGTGATGTGCATCACACGACACGTTTAGAACCGTTTATCGCCGCCATACGTACCGGGCGACTAATGGTAATTGGAGCACTACTGCACATAGCCTACGGCGATAGTCTGCGCTACGGTGAGCGAACCTGTGAATCCTCCACCGCTGGGGAGGTCGCGAACGTTATGGAAGCAGTGGGCAGAGGATGTCGGTTCGGCCGCGATCGGCAGGCGACCGAACTGTCCGGTGATCCTTCCGACAAGCTTATTTCGTTGCTATACAAGGATTTCCGAGATCCACTGTTCAATCAGGTCATGCAGCTGACCGGCCATGACCGACAATGGACGGAAGATGTGGTGCAGGAGACGTTGATCCGCGCCTGGCAGCATTCGGACACACTGAACCGGGAACCGGGAATGCTGCGCTGCTGGCTGATCACGGTGGCCCGCCGGATCGTGATCGACGGCTGGCGAAACCGGTGCGCGCGGCCTCAGGAGGTGGAGCCGGGCAGTTCCGAAAAAGCCGAAACAGCGGACAGGACGAATCAGTCACTGTCCGCACTCGTCATTTCCGAAGCGCTACGATATCTGGACGGCAAATACCAGGCCGTCATCTACGAGACGTATCTGACCGGACATACGGTCCGGGAGGCGGCGGTGATATTGGGAATCCCGGAGGGAACGGTCAAATCACGGCTGTACGCGGCTATGAAGACATTGCGACGGTCGTTAGGAGAGCTGGGTTCGCGATGAGGAAGCGAAAGGTGAAACACAGCGATGTCGCGGCCTATGTGCTCGGTGTGCTCGATCAAGCCGAGGCATACGCCTTCGAAAAACACTTGAAGGGCTGCGAGCGCTGCGGCCGCCAGGTCGCGGAGTTCACGTCGGTGGAGGACGCGCTGGCGAAGGCCGATCCGCGCTACCTGTCCCCCGGCGGCGGGGCCACGCGGCGGCCCGGCGCCTTTCTCGTACGGCGCTGCGGGCGGCTGTCGATGATCACGGCCAACCTGATCGTGGTACTGCTGGCGTGCGTCGTCGCGGCCCTGATGTCGTCGCACCGGGCAGGCGGCCGGTACCGGCGCGTCACGTCGGATACGGACATCGTGCCTCCCGCTCCTCTCGACGACTGCCTGGACGGTGGCTCTGACCAGCGATTACTCCCACTGCCGCAATGAGCGCAGCTGAACGACCCGGCGGCACAGCAGAGCCGTTCGGGACTGCTCGCACTCGATACCGTCCGGAGCGGGAAGTCGTCGGCGAACGCGGTCCGCCATTTCGGGGAGGCGTTGTCCGGCGAGCAGCCGGAATTGTTCGAGCAGCCGTATTTCTTCACACTCGCGACGGCCGTGCTCGCCGACGAAGCCGCCCCCACCGACCGGCTCTGCCAGGTTCTCGACACCAAACGCCTGCCGTGGGACTTCCACGTCCCGAAAGGCACCCTCGCCCGCGGGATCGCTCTGCAGGCGGGTGGCGACCTGGTGCGGG
Organism: Amycolatopsis sp. NPDC051071; assembly: GCF_040682875.1. Taxonomy (NCBI): domain Bacteria; kingdom Bacillati; phylum Actinomycetota; class Actinomycetes; order Pseudonocardiales; family Pseudonocardiaceae; genus Amycolatopsis; species Amycolatopsis sp. NPDC051071. Next base: position 3,222 of record NZ_JBFBBY010000088.1, read on the forward strand.
CGAGCGTCCACTACGAATCCCTGGTGCGGCAGTTCGCCGAACGCGGCGCCACCGACCTTTGCCCGGTGGCCATGCTGTGCGCGGCAAGACTGATCGATCACGGCATGCGTTTCCCCGGCTTCGCCCCCTGGCGCGCGCACGCCCCCCGTACCGCGCTGGCACTCGGGCGCGTCGACCGCGAAACTGGCGCTGGCCGAGGCGCCGACCGAACTCGGCGCGTTGCGGGCCCGGCACGGGCAGGGCGAGAAGGCGATCGCCACCCTGCGACTGCGGGACGCGCGGGCGAGCGCGGTGACGGCGAAAGACAACGAGCACGGGCTCACCGAACAGGAGTACCGCGTCGCGGTGATGGCGTCACAAGGTCTCACCAACCGGGAGATCGCCGAGGCGCTGCACCTGACCCGCCGCACCGTCGAACTGCATTTGTCCGGGACCTACCGCAAACTCGGGATCACCGGGCGTACCGAATTGAGTTCCGCGCTCGGCCGTTCCCAGCGCGTGGACGTCGATTGACGGATTCGGTGGGGCGGCGGTTCACTCCGCGGCATGCCGGGAATCGAATCCGAACCACTCAAATTCGCCTATTGGGTCCCCAATGTGAGCGGCGGGCTGGTCACCAGCGACATCGAGCAGCGCACCGACTGGGGATACGAGTACAACCGGGAACTGGCCGTCCTCGCGGAGAACAGCGGGTTCGAGTACGCGCTCAGCCAGGTCCGCTACACGGCCAGCTATGGTGCCTCCTACCAGCACGAATCGACTGGATTCAGCCTCGCGCTGCTGCTCGCGACGCAGCGGCTGAAGGTGATCGCGGCGATCCACCCAGGGCTCTGGCATCCCGGCGTGCTCGCGAAGTTCATCGCCAGCGCGGACGTGATCTCCGGCGGGCGTGCCGCGGTCAACGTGGTCAGCGGCTGGTTTAAGGACGAATTCACCAATCTGGGTGAAGCCTGGCTCGAACACGATGAAAGGTACCGTCGTTCGGAAGAGTTCATCCGCGTACTGAAAGAACTCTGGACGAGCGACCACGCCGAATTCAGCGGCGATTTCTACCGGATTCACGATTTCGACATCAAGCCCAAACCGGTCGGACGGCCGCATCCTGAGGTCTTCCAGGGCGGCAACTCCACCGCCGCGCGGAAGCTCGCGGGCCGGGTCTCCGACTGGTACTTCAGCAACGGCAAGGACTTCGACGGGTTCAGCGAGCAGGTCGCGGAAGTCCGCGGCTACGCGGCCGAGAACGACCACGCCGTCCGCTTCGGGCTCAACGGTTTCCTGATCGCGCGGGAGACCGAAAGCGAGGCGAAGGCGGTGTTGCGGGAGATCGTCGAAAAGGCGAACACCGAAGCCGTCGAGGGATTCCGCAACGCCGTCAAGCAGGCGGGAAGCTCCACTACGGACAAAAAGGGGATGTGGGCCGACTCGGAGTTCAAGGATCTGGTGCAGTACAACGACGGCTTCCGCACCGGGCTGATCGGCACGCCGGAGCAGATCGCGGACCGGGCCATCGAGTACAAGAAGCGCGGGGCGAACCTGCTGCTGCTCGGGTTCCTGCACTACCTGGAGGACGTCGAGCACTTCGGCAAGCACGTCCTGCCGGTGATCCGGGCGAAGGAGGCGGACCTGGAGCGAGGTGCCGCCACCCCGGAACCCCTCGCCACCTCCACCCCCTGACCCTCGCTCCCCCGCACGCAAGTAGTCCTCTGGTTCCTGGACGCAAGTAGTCCTCTAGTTGCGGTACTTGCGCGTGCAAGGACCGCAACTAGAGGACTAAACGCGGGGCAGGGTTACGGCAGGTAGACGGTCTGGCCAGGCTGCATGGTGGGACCGCAGTCCTTGAGCGGCCCGCCGAAGCGCGCCTTCTCGACGTCCGGCAGGGTCTTCGCGGCGTAGTCCTGCGCGGCCTTCAACTTCTCCGGGCTGGTGACGGCGTCCTTGCGCACGAAGTCGCCGTTGCGCAGGCCACCGCCCGGGTAGACGAAGATCGGCTCGTAGTCGCGGTCGATCCGCGGGTCGACGGTGATGCCGTTGCCCGCGGCCCACGGTCCCCACGAATGGATGAAAGTCGGCTTGACCTTGTCGAACACGTAGTCGCGCAGCCCTGGCATATCGCCCTTTTTGACGAAGTCCGCGACGTCGGACTCGACCAGCCCGGCCATGTCGACCAGATGCAGCCGGCTGGTCATCGACGAGCCGCCGAGGTCAGGCAGCAGGAGCGACGCCTGCTGAAGGCCGAGGATGTCGGCGATGGTGTTGAAACCGCGGCCGAAGCGGTCGGCGATGAGGCACGCGGGCACCGTCGGGATCTCCTGGAACCTCTCCGACGACGACGCGAACCCCATCCCGGACGGGATCGCGGCCGCCACCAGCACGAGCACCACGACGGTCCGCAGCACGGCACGCGAGCGACGCAGCAGTTCGCCGGCGGCGAGCGTGCCTGCCAGCGCGGCGAGGATCCAGATCGGGGTGGCGAACCGGTGCTGGCCCATCCAGTCCGGCACCATCACGCCGTAGGCGATGATCCCCAGCGCCAGCGGCGTCATCAGCGCGACCAGGCTGCGCCGCCAGTCCGCGCGGATCAGCGCGTAACCAATGGTCAGCGCCAGCAGGATCGTCCCGGCGACACCGGCGTAGCCGACCAGTTCGAACGGTTGTTTCAGCGCCGAAAGGCCGGGCAGGCCCTGCCCCTTCGCGATGGACGGGTTCGCCAGCAGCCTGCCGAACTCCGCGATCCGCCAGGCGAGGTACGCACCGAACGGGATCGCGAACGCGACCACGGACACCACGATGAACTTGACGCTCCGCCCCAGCAGCGGTTTACGCAGCTGGAACAGCACGACCAGCGGGTACGCGGCACCATAGATCAGGCCTTCGGGGCGGGTCAGCGCGGCGAACGCGACCAGCACCCCGGACCAGACTGCGATCTTCGCGGTGAGCACGGCGTCCTTGCGCACGGCCACGAACAGCAGCACGGCGAGCCACGCGACCGCCATCCCGAACAGCGAGTTCTCCAGACCGGAGACGGTCCAGATGACGAAGGACGGGATCGCGGCCAGGGTCAGCCCGACGACCAGCGTCGCCAGCCAGGCGAAGCGCTTGAAGACCTGCTTCGCCGCGACGTGGCACGCGGCCAGCGTCCCGGCGGTGAACAGGAACCCGAGCAGTTTCGGGAACAGGACGTAGTCGGGGAGGCCGAACAGCATGCCGCTGTCGAAGACCCCGACGAGCTTGCCGACCGCCAGCAGCACCAGCCAGGTCGAGTTCGACCAGCCCTCGACCGACGGCTGCCCCGGCTGCAGCACCGGGCCGATGCCGTCGGCGAAGCTGCGCGCGTAGGAGAAGGTGATGGCCGCGTCGTCGACGATCCAGTGGCCGTAGAGCGTGGAGTGCCAGGCGATGGCCGCCACCCCGGCGAGTACCGCCAGGTACGGGGCGATCCGGGCGGCCAGGCCACGACGGCCCGGCGTCTCCGCCGGGTCGGGCACGTCTTTTTCGGAAGCTTCGCTGAGTGCGCTCGCCGTCATGTCCCCGTCTTCGCCTTTTCGCTCACGTGCCCGTCGCCGAAACTGTAGCCAATACCCCATCGGCCACCCACGACACGTCATATCCAGGCGTGATCCGCGCCACATTCACCGCGTCAGGAAAGATGCGAGATGTCGTTCACCAAACGCACCGACGCGTTGCCGTCCGGGTAGAACTCGACGATCGACAGCGAAGCCAGGTCCAGATGCAGGCGGAACAGCAGCGACGGCCCGGCGTCGAGGCCCATCCGGAGCAGCGCCTTGATCGGCGTGACATGGCTGACCAGCACGAGCGTCCGACCGCCGTACCGCGCGATCAGCTCGTCGCGGGCCTTGCGGACCCGGCGGTGCACGCCGTCGAAGCTCTCCCCACCCGGCGCCGCGATGGAGGTGTCCGAGAGCCACTCGGTGTGGAACTCGGGATCGCGGTCCATGGCCTCTTTGAAGGTGAGGCCTTCCCAGTCGCCGAAATCGGTCTCGATCAGGCCGGGATGCGTCTCGACGCGGCCACCGAGCGCGTCCGCGATCGCCTGCGCGGTCTGCTGGGTGCGGATCAGCGGTGAGGCGATGATCGGCACGGCTTCGCCGTCGACGACCAGGCCCTCCATCGCGCCGAGGCGTTTCGCGGCGGCGGCCGCCTGCTGCTTGCCGTGCTCGGTGAGCGGAACGTCGCCGCGGCCCGAGTAGCGCCTCTCGACCGACATCGCCGTCTGGCCGTGCCGGACGAGCAGCAGTTTGGTCGGCGTCTCGGTGGCGCCGGTCCAGCCGACCGGGCTGATCCTGTCCTGCTTCACGGCCTTCGGCGCTTCGGGCAGCTTCCCGCCGTCACGCCCGGCGTCCATCGCCTCGTTCGCGAGGCCGTCCGCGTGCGAATTCTCCGCACGCGGGATCCATTCGTAACGCACGCGCGAAAAGCGGCTCGCCAGTTCCTTCGCCTCGGCGTTCAGTGGCTGCATCGACGGGTGCTTGACCTTCCAGCGCCCGGACATCTGCTCCACCACGAGCTTCGAGTCCATCCGTACGTCCACTGTGGACGCTCCGAGCTCGGCGGCCGCGGCGAGCCCGGCGATCAGGCCGGAGTACTCGGCGACGTTGTTGGTCGCGATGCCGACGTAGGCCTTGCGCTCGGCGAGCACCTCGCCGGTTGCCGCGTCCTTGACCACCGCGCCGTATCCGGCGGGCCCCGGGTTGCCCCGTGAACCGCCGTCGGCCTCGATGAGCACGTGCTCCGTCACAGGCCGGACTCCAGTGTGCGCACCAGGATGGCGTCGCAGTTCTCGCACTGGATGACGTTGTCCTCGGGGGCGGCCTTGATCTCGCCGATCTCGCGGCGGTCGATGTCGAGCTGGCAGGCACCGCAACGGCGGGACCGCAGCAGTGCCGCGCCGATGCCCTTCTGCGCCCGGACCCGCTCGTAGAGTTTGATCAGGTCTTCCGGGAACCGAGGCAGGAGCTTGGCGCGGTCTTCGTCGCGGCGTGCCTTCGTGGTGTCGAGGTCGGTGAAGTTCTCGTCGCGGCGGCGGATCGCCTCGGCGACCTCGCCCTCCGCCTTCGCCACCTCGGCGCTGGTGCGCTGGGCGTCGAGTTCGAGTGCCTCACGGCGTTCCATCAGTTCGAGCAGGTCGTCTTCGAGTGCGGCCTGGCGCCGGTTGAGGCTGTTCAGCTCGTGCTCGATGTCGGTCATCTGCTTCGCCGCGACGGAACCGGATTCGAGCAGCTTGCGGTCGCGGTCCCCGCGGGCGCGCACCGACTCGATCTCCTTCTCCTGGCGGGCGACCTCGCGGTCGAGGTCGGACGCCGACGTCTGGACCGAGACGAGCGCGTCACGTCGTTCGCGCGCCAGCTTCTCGCCGGCGTCGATCTCGGCGAGTTCGGGCAGGGTGCGACGGCGGTGCGCGGTACGCGAGAGTTCCGCGTCCACCTTCGCGAGTTCGAGCAGCTGGCGCTGGACGGCGGGGTCGGCCTTCACGGTGCTCCTTGTGATTCTTAGTGCTCGGTTCGGGTGGCCCGTAGCGTCCACGGGTCGGTGCACCGCGTGGAGACGTGAACGTCGACGTTACCCGCAAACGCGGCGCGGACGACGGCCGAGGCTTGCTCGCACCACGGCCATTCGCTCGCCCAGTGCGTGACACCGACCAGCGCGGGGACCCGCGTGATCTCGGCGAGGTGTTCACCGGCGGGATGATGCCGGAGATCGGCGGTGACGTACGCGTCGACTCCGGCGGCCGTGGCACGCTTGAGATAGCTGTCGCCGGAGCCACCGGAGACCGCGACGCGGCGGATCGGGCGGTCCGGGTCACCCGCGCCGTAGACGCCGGGTTCCGTACGCGGCAAGGCATTCGCGACCCGTTCGACGAAAACGGAGAACGGTTCGGGCTCGGCCAGTTCGCCGATGCGGCCGATCCCGGTGACGCCGTCCTCGCGCGGGTCGAGCGGGCCGAGGACGGTCAGGCCGATGGCTTCGGCGAGCGCGTCGGAAACGCCGGGCGACGCGGAATCGGCGTTGGTGTGCGCGCAGTAAAGGGCGACGCCGGCGCGGATCAGGCGGTGCACGAGGCGGCCCTTGGTGGTGTCGGCCGGGACGCCGTGCACGCCGCGCAGCAGCAGCGGGTGGTGCGCGACGATCAGCCGCGCGCCGCCGGAGATCGCTTCGTCGACGGTCTCGTCGACCGGGTCGACGCAGAACAGGACCTTGTCCACGTTCTCGGCCGGGTCGCCGCAGACCAGTCCGACGGCGTCCCAGGATTCGGCGAGTTCGGGCGGATACGCCTGCTCCAGGGCGGCGATGACTTCGGCTAGCGCGGGCACCCGGGGATTTTCGCATGTAGCGTTCCCGGACATGCGACTTCGGGTGTCGATCTTCGCCGTGGTGTTGCTTTTCGTGGGACTGCCCGCGCCCGCTTCGGCGTCTTCGGGCTTCTGGACGCTGACCGATCTCGCCGCGCGACGCGTGGAAATCGCCGACAAGGTCGCGGCCGCGAAGTTCGGCACGCCGTCGCCGATCGACGACCCGGTGCGCGAACAGCAGATCCTCGACTCGGTGGCGGCGAAGGCACCCGGGCTCGGCCTCGACGCGGACGGCGTGGTGCGGTTCTTCCGCGACCAGATCGAGGCGAACAAGATCGTGCAGCGCGGGCTGTACGCGCGCTGGACCGCGCACCCCGGCTCGCGGCCGCCCGAACGTCCCGACCTGGCGACCGAGGTCCGGCCGGTGATCGACCGGCTCAACGCGGGCCTGCTCGCGGAACTCGCGGCGACCTCGGACGCGCGGGCACGGCCGCCGTGCGACGTACGGCTGGCGGTCACGGTGCGGCTGGTGGACGCGCGTCACGACCTGGACCGGCTGCACTCGGGCGCGCTCGGAGAAGCCGTCCGGTCGGCCTGCGCCCAACCCTGACCGCCGGGGGAGCAAGGGACCTTTGCTATCACTTGGCCCGCTGACCTGCGAAAAGAGAGCAAGGGACCTTTGCTATCGCCCCAGCGCCCGGGTCACCTGCGGAAAGAGAGCAAGGGACCTTTGCTATCGCCCCGGCGCCGGGGTCATTCGAGGGCCTTCGCGTCCTTGTTGACCGCCCATCGGCCGGCGGCGCGCATCACGCGGCCCGTCCAGAGCATCGCCCGGTACGCCTTCGGCTGATCGGGGGCCTCGGCGTGGTCGACCTGGTAGGGCGCGACGGACGAGAGGGACCGGAGGTGCAACGGCATCCTGGTCATCGCCTCTTTCGGCGATCTCGCCTGGACGAAACGGTGCTCCGAGAGGATCCGGCCCGGCTCGTAGGGGTGCGGCTGCTTGACGGTGATGCGATACCAGCGGAGCCCGGTTGCCGCGGACTCGACGGTGGGTGTTGGTGCGCTCATACGCGACCTTCCTGCGTGTTTCTCTCCAGGAGGTCTACTCCCGCTTCGCCCCGGCTTTCCAGCTTCGCGCGCCCGGTAGCCGTTCGGAGCCGGTGAGCGGTCGATCTCGCCCGGCCTTCACACTGATCAGGTGCTGAACATCGTCTTCGTCTGTTCCGGCAATATCTGCCGCTCGCCGATGGCCGAGCTCGTCTTCCGTGCGAAGGTCGAGGAGGCCGGGCTCGACAAGGTCGTGGAGGTGTCCAGCGCGGGCACCGGCGGCTGGCACGTCGGCGAGGCCGCCGACAAACGGGCCCGCGCGAAGCTGGCGGAACACGGCTACCCCACCGGTCACGTCGCGGCCGAGGTCGACCGCGGACATCTCGCCGCTGACCTGCTGCTCGCCGCGGACGAGAGCCACCTCTCGTTCCTCCGTCGCCAGGCGCCGGACCCGTCGAAGGTCCGCTTGCTGCGCGAGTTCGATCCGTCCGCACCCGAAGGCGCCGAGGTTCCGGACCCGTATTACGGCGAAGATGACGGTTTCGAAGACGTCCTCGGCATGATCGAGCGAGCCGTTCCGGGCCTGCTCGACTGGGTGCGCGCACACGCCTGAGGCCGACCGCTTACCGTGGTGGGGTGCGGTTGAAGTTCCTGCTGCGGCCCGGATGGCTGGCGTTGACGTTGGTGGTGTTCACCTTCGCCGTCTGCTGCTTCACCCTGCTGGCGCCGTGGCAGTTCTCCCGCGACTCCGAACGGGTGCACCAGAACGCGGCGCTGCGGGAGTCTTTCTCCGGGCAGCCGAGGTCGCTGGACGAGCTGCTCCCCGGTGGCGCCGTCCCTGATCAGCGCACCGAATGGCATCTGGTCGCGATGAAGGGCACGTACCTGCCCGAGGGCGAGGTCGTAGCGCGTCTGCGGTCCGTACAGGGCGAAGCGGCCTTCGAGGTACTCACGCCTTTCCGGACCGTTGAAGGCACCGTCGTCCTGGTGGACCGCGGGTACGTGCGCCTCGACTCGAAGTCGCGCGTCCTCCCCTTCACGGCGCCTCCTACCGGGACGGTCGACATCGTCACGCGGGCACGTCACGACGAGAAGGACGGAAAGAACCGCGACGCCTTCGCCGACGAGTCGACCGGCGGACAGCTGCAGAGCTACGTCGTCGATTCCCAGGTCGTCGCGCGCGCCGCGAAGCTGGACATCCGGCCGGGCTACTTCCAGCTCGACGTGGAGCAGCCCGGCGTGCTGGGCGCGCTGCCGCTGCCGCAGACCGACGCGGGACCGTTCTTCTCCTACGCGCTCCAGTGGATCGCGTTCGGCGCGATGGCATTGATGGGCTGGCTGTACTTCACCATCCGCGAGCTGAAGCCGGGCGGCGCGCTGACCACGGAACGGCCGCAGCGCCGCAAGAGCGTCGCGCAGATGCTGGCCGAGGACGAACGTTCCGAAGTGGCTACCTGATCCGACGGGAAACCGGCCTTTTTATGAGTACATTTCGCGTGCTTATACGCGCTCATGCTGATTTCCCGTGGGACGCCGCTCACGATGACGCCGAGCGGAAGGCCTGGCTCTCCGGACACGACTTTGGCCAGCTGATCGCCGGTGGCAAGCGACGGTCCGGGGGACGCCCTTGCCCGGGCGCAGCCGGCCCGGCGGGAGCGATAGCAAAGGTCCCTTGCTGTCTTTTCGCAGGTCGGAGCCCCCACGTGATAGCAAAGGTCCCTTGCTGTCTTTTCGCCTCCGGCTGCGGAGGTACAGGGATTGCCGTGCGGGACTGTGTGGATTGTGGATCATCCAACGCGCCGAAATCCACACGGTGACCGGACCCACGCCTCACCGTCGCTGTGCCGCCCACCTGAAGTACATGAAGGCCTCCTTCCTTGCGCCTAGCGCAAGGAAGGAGGCCTTCATGTACTTGGGATGAGGCCTTCACGCACCCCGTTCCGGCCCTCTTGCTCTCTTTCCGCAGGTCAAGGGCCCCGGCGATAGCAAAGGTCCCTTGCTCCCCCCGCCGTCAGAGCCGTCAGAGCCGTCAGCGACCCCGCCGCCGAAACCCCACCAGCACCGCCAGCACCACCGAGCTGATCGCGCCCAGCCACCCGACCACTCGCGAAAGCTCCACCGCTCGCGTCACGTGCCCGGCGTCGGGGTTGCGGCCGATGCCGAGCACCGGCAGTTCCTCGACGCCGTGCGGGTACACCGTCCGCCCGCCGACACGGATCTCCAGCGCCCCGGCGAACGCGGCCTCGACGCGGCCGGCGTTCGGGCTCGGGTGGGCGGTCGTGTCCCGTCGCCAGGCGCGCCACGCGCCGCCTGCCGAGCCGCCGACGACCGGGGCGGCGAGCACGGTCAGCCCGGCGGCGACCCGCGTGGGCACGAGGTGGACGATCTCGTCCAGCCGCGCGACGAACCAGCGGTAGCGCTCGGGCCGCCCCCGGCCGATGCTGCGCAGGAGGCTGATCGCCCGCGAGCCCAGCAGGCCCGGCGCCCCGGCCAGCGCGCCCCAGATCAGCGGCGCGATGACGACGTCCGCGGTGTTCTCGGCGAGTGTTTCGATCGAAGCACGTGAGAGCCCGATGACGCCGAGGTCGTCGGCGACTCGTGGGTCCAGTGTGGACAGTGTGCCGCGCGCGGTCTCGAGTTCGCCTTCTTCGAGATCGCGCGCCAGTGACGTGCCGTGTGCGGCGAGACCGGCGGCGCCGAGTACGGCCCAGGTGGTCACCGCGGTCGTGGTTGCCTGCAGAACGGGACTGCGCCGCCCGGCGTGTTCGGCGAGGACACCCGCCAGTACGGCGGAACCGGCGAGACCGCCGGTCCACAGGACGCCGACCGCGGGGTGTTTCGACCGGACCTGCTCGTCCACCGCCGAGGCCGCCCGCGCGAACGCCGCCACCGGCCGCCGCGATCGGGGATCCCCGATCGCTCCGTCCGCCGCCACCCCCAACACCAAGCCGATCGCGCGTGCCGCGCTCACCGTCGCCCCCTGCCTGCAGTCCCTCGAATGACCTGCAGAGATTACTCGAAGATCATCCGTCCAAGAGGACGGCCATCTCGTCCCGCGCCTGGATGACGATGTCGCGCATCGCGCGTTCGGCCCGGTCAGCGTCCCCGGCGTCGACCGCCGCCGCGACTTCGACGTGCAGGGCGACGGCCTCGGGCTGCGGCTCCTCCGGCATCAGCCCGTGCCCGGTGCGCCCGGCGAGCACTTCGGCGACAACTGCGGAAAGCTGTCCGAACATCGGATTCCGCGACGCGGCGAGCAGCAGGTCGTGGAAAGCGATGTCGTGGTCCAGGAACGTCGAAAGGTCCCGCCGGTGCGCCGTCTCCTCCAGCCTCGTCGCCAGCGCACGGAGACGGCCGCCTTCCTCCGGCGTCGCCCGCAGCGCGGCGAACCGGGCCGCGCTCGGCTCGACGGCGGAGCGCAACTCGGTCAGCGTGCGCAGCGCGGTCTTCCGTTCGCTCCCGTCGAGCTGCCAGCGAAGCAGCCTCGGGTCGTAGTGGTTCCACTCCCGCGGTTCACGCACGGTCACCCCGACACGGCGCTTGCTGGTGGTCAGGCACATCGTCTCCAGCACCCGCACGACCTCGCGCGCCACCGTGCGAGACGCACCGAAGCGTTCCTGCAGCTCTTCGGACCGCAGCACCGAACCCGGCGGGAGTTCCCCGTTCGCGATCGCGGAGCCGAGCGCGTCGAGCACTTCGGCATGCCTGTCGTTGCCCACTTACCGACCTTACCGCTCTGATTCGATTAAGTAGTACTTCATATTGCATAAGTAGTACTTTTGAGTTGTACTCGTCCCGGCACAACGACGTGGGAGGTACGGATGACGGTCATCGTGGTGATGGGTGTTTCCGGCTCGGGCAAGACGACCGTGGGCACGGCCTTGGCCGAGCGGCTCGGTGTCGACTACGCGGAAGCGGACACGTTCCATCCGCAGGCCAACATCGACAAGATGAGCTCCGGCCACCCGCTGAACGACGAAGACCGGCAGCCGTGGCTCGCAGCCATCGCCGACTGGATTCGCGAGCACCAGGATTCCGGCGGCGTCGTCACGTCCTCCGCGCTCAAGTACCGCTACCGCGACGTCCTGCGCAGTGGCGGGAAGGTCTGGTTCCTGCACCTCCACGGCGATCGCGCACTGCTCGCCTGCCGGATGGCCACCCGCTCCGGGCATTTCATGCCGGTGTCCCTTTTGGACTCCCAGCTCGCCGACCTCGAACCGTTGCAGCCGGACGAATTCGGCCTCGTCGCCGATATCGCGAAGACACCGGACGAGATCGTCAACATCAGCCTCTCCGCCTTCAAGGATCGCGCATGACCACCACCCTCGCCGCCGCCTGGACCGGACACGACACGCGCCTCATCGGCGCGACGGTGCTCGCCATCGCCGTGATCGTCGTCCTCATAACCAAGGCGAAACAGCATCCGTTCCTGGCACTGATCCTCGGTTCCGGCGTGCTCGGGCTCGTCGGCGGGATGCCGGTGGACAAGCTGATCAAGAGCTTCAGCTCCGGCGTCGGCTCGACGGTCGCCTCGGTCGGCGTGCTGATCGCGCTCGGCGCGATGCTCGGCAAACTGCTCGCCGACTCCGGCGGCGCGGATCAGATCGTCGACACCATCCTGCGCCGCGCGGGCGACCGCGCCCTGCCGTGGGCGATGGCACTGGTCGCCGTGCTGATCGGGCTGCCGATGTTCTTCGAGATCGGCCTCGTCATGCTGATCCCGGTCATCCTGCTTGTCGCGAAGCGGACCGGGAAATCGTTGATGCTGCTGGGAATCCCGGCACTCGCCGGACTCTCGGTGCTGCACGGCCTCGTCCCGCCGCACCCCGGCCCGCTCGCCGCGGCCGGCGCGCTGAACGCGAACATCGGCCTCACCCTTGCCTTCGGCCTGCTCGTCGCGATCCCGACGGTGATCATCGCCGGACCGCTGTTCGGCAGGCTGGCCGCGAAGATGGTCCCGGACGCCGTGGCCCCGGAACGGCTGGTCCCGGAGTCGTCCTTCGAGGACGGCCGCCGTCCCGGGTTCCTCGCGACGCTGTCCACCGTGCTGCTGCCGGTGGTGCTGATGATGGGCAAGGCACTCGCGGACATCCTGCTGGACAAGGAAAACCACGTCCGCCGCGTGCTCGACTTCATCGGCGACCCGCTGGTCGCGCTGCTCGCCGCCGTCCTGCTCGGCATGCTCACACTCGGCCGCCCCGCGGGCTTCACCCGCGACAAGTTGGCGTCCACCGTGGCCGATTCGCTGCCGCCGATCGCCGGGATCCTGCTCATCGTCGGTGCGGGCGGCGGGTTCAAGCAGACCCTCGTCGACGCCGGGGTCGGCAACGTCATCACCGGCCTGGCCACCGGCGCGAACTTGTCGCCACTGCTGCTCGGCTGGCTGGTCGCGGTCGCGATCCGGCTCGCCACCGGCTCCGCGACGGTCGCCACCGTCTCCGCCGCCGGTATCGTGGCGCCGCTCGCGGCGACCATGGACCCGTCGCACAGCGCACTGCTGGTGCTCGCGATCGGCGCCGGGTCGCTCTTCTTCTCCCACGTCAACGACGCCGGGTTCTGGCTGGTCAAGGAGTACTTCGGGCTTTCGGTCGGGCAGACGCTGAAGAGCTGGTCGATCATGGAGACGGTCATCTCCGTGGTCGCGATCGCGCTGATCCTGCCGCTGGGCGCCCTCCTGTAGAAGTCACCGGTTGACATGTGACCTTTTGGTCACCTATGCTTTCGACGTGCCCGACGACGACCTGGTTTTCAAGGCGCTGGCCGATCCGACCCGCCGGTTCCTGCTCGACCAGTTGTTCGCGCGTGACGGCCGCACGCTGACCGAACTCGAGTCCGAAGTGGACATGAGCCGGTTCGGCGTGATGAAGCATTTGAAACTGCTGGAAGAAGCCGGACTTGTCGTCACGCGCAAGGAGGGCCGGGAGAAGCTGCATTTCCTCAACCCGGTTCCGATCCGGCAGATCCACGACCGGTGGATAGACAAATTCACCGAGCACAACGTGACCGCGTTGCTCGACCTCAAAGCCGAACTCGAAACCGAGGAGCCACCGTCATGACCGAAACCAAGGTCGCCACCACCCAGGTCTACCGCGTCTACATCAAGGCGACCCCGGAGAAGATCTGGGACGCCATCACGAAGCCCGAGTGGACCCAGAAGTATGGCTACAGCGGCCTCGTCGACTACGATCTGAAGCCGGGTGGCAAGCACGCCACCCACCCCACGCCGGACTACGTCCAAGCCGGATTCACCAACGACCTCGTCGACGGCGAAGTGCTCGAAGTCGATCCTCCGCGCAAGCTGGTCATCACCTGGAAGCTGCTGATGGACCCGTCCTTCGACAAGGAGCCGTACACCAAGCTCACCTACGAGATCGAAGAGACGAAGGCCGCGGGCACCCGGCTGACCGTCACCCACGACGTCACCGACGCGCCGACGACGGCCGCGCTGGTCAACGGCTCGCAGGAGGACACCAACGCCGGACCGGGCGAGAACGCCGGTGGTGGCTGGAGCTGGATCCTCTCGGACCTCAAGTCGCTGCTGGAGACCGACGCGCCGCTGGCCCCGGCCGCTTCCTGACGCTCCCGGGACCCGAAGTGTCAGGAAAGGGTCTTTCAGGACAAAAATTGTCCTGAAAGACCCTTTCCTGACACGCGCTACTTCCTTCAGACCCGCTTGGTGGCAGCCTTCAGTGCGGCCTTGGCGGTAACGGGCGCGCCGATCGTGTCCAGTGCGAACAAAGCGGCGCCGACGACGGGGGCGACGTCGACCACCTGGACCGAAGCACGCGGAGCCACCTTCAGGCACCGGCGCTCGATTTCCGCGATCACCTGCGTGCCGACGCCGGTCAGCACTCCCCCGCCGAGGATGACTTCGGGCGCCTCCTCGGTCAGTTCGAGCCGCCGCAGGATGACCGCGACCAGCACGGCCACCTCCTCGACGAAGCGGGTGACGACGTCCTGCGCCACCTCGTCACCGCCGGCCGCGACGGCGAACAGCAGCGGGCACAGTCCGTGGATCGAATCGGAGTGCAGGTCCTCGAAGTGCAGGCGCTGCACCACTTCCAGTACCGAAGACGCCTCGAAATGCGTGGCGACGGCGGCCTGCAAAGCCGTGCTCGGGCCCCGGCCGTCCTCGGCGCGGACTGCCCACCACAACGCCTCCTCGCCGAGCCGGTAGCCGCCGCCCCAGTCGCCGGAGATCTTGCCCAGCGCCGGAAACCGATGCTCGCGGCCGTCGGCGCTGACACCCGCGCCGTTGATCCCGGCGCCGCACACCACCGCCACGCCGTTGCCGTCGGAACTGCCTGCCCGCAGCAGCGCGAGCGTGTCGTTGCCGACGGTCAGCGTGTCACTCCAGCCGCGTGCGGCCAGCGCCGCATGCAGGATTTCTTCCTCTTGCGGGAAATCCAGCCCCGCGAGGTAGGCCGACGTATGTGTCGCGAACGGACGTTCATCGGGAATCCCTGCTCCGCGAAGGGCTTCCAGTACCAGGTCCTCCAATGCGCGGACGCTGGCGTCGACCCCGATGTTCTGCGGGGACGCACCCGGACCACGCGACTGCCCGAGCACCCGGCCGTCCAGTGAGACGATCAGGACGTCGGTTTTGCTGTTGCCGCCGTCGATCGCGACGACGACGTCCCGTGAGCCGGCCGTCATGCCCCCGCCCACGGCAGGAACTGGCGATTGATCCGCACCAGCGTATCCGCGAGCTGATCGGCCTTGGTGTACTGGCCGATCAGCGGATGCGCGAGCAGCGCGTCGGCCACCCGGTCGCGACCACCCTTGATCGCCGCCTCCAGCGCCAAATGCTCGTACGCGGTCACCCCGGCGATGAGCCCGGCGAACCGCTGCTCCACCGGCGCCTGCGGGATCGGGCGAGGACCCTTACCGTCCACAAGGGACGGAACCTCGATGACGGCGTCGTCCGGCAGGAAGTCGAAAGTGCCTTCGTTGCGGACATTCACGACGTGCTCCTCCGCCGGACCACCCGAGGTGAGCGCGTGCACGAGCTGCACCGCGGCCTCGGAATAGTAAGCACCGCCTCGCTTTTCCAGCTGCTCCGGTTTGGTCACTACCTCCGGGTCGAGGTACACCTTGAGCAGTTCCTCTTCGACGTCGCTGACGACGTCCGCACGCGGCCGCTCGGTGCGCTGCTTCACAACCTGCTCGTCGTGCCCGTAGTAGTACTTCAGGTAATACGAGGGCACGACGTTCATCCGCCGCATCCATTCGACCGGCGCGGTGACATGCTCGCCGAGGAATTCCGCGTGCTCCGCCAGCAGTTCCGGCAGCCGGTCCTCGCCGTTGACGAATACCTTTCGTTCCCAGCTCAGGTGATTGAGCCCGGTGTGCACGAGTTTGACGTCGTCGATGCCTTCGCCGAGCAGGTGCGCGAACGTGCGCTGGAGGTGGATCGCGACGTTGCACAGCCCGACGGCGCGGTGCCCCTCGTTCAGCAGCGCGCGAGTGACGATGCCGACCGGGTTGGTGAAGTTGACGATCCAGGTGTCGTCCCCGGCGACTTTCCGGACCCTGTCGGCGATGTCAAGCACCACCGGCACGGTGCGCAGTGCCTTCGCGAGGCCGCCCGCGCCCGTCGTTTCCTGCCCGACACAACCACAGGCGTGCGGGAACGTCTCGTCTCCGCGCCGCGCGCGCTGCCCGCCGACCCGCAACTGGATCAGCACCGCCGACGCGCCCTCGACGCCCTCTTCGAGGTTGGCGGTGGTGCGGACCCGCGCCGGATGCCCGGCGTGGTTCAGCAACCGGTTGCTGAAGTCACCGACCGCCTCCACCCGGTAGGCGTCCGGATCGATCAGCACGATCTCGTCGACGTCCAAAGTGGACCGCCGTCCGGCGATCCCGTCGATCAGTTCGGGCGTGTACGTGGACCCACCACCGACGACTGCCAGTTTCATCCCTTGACCCCTGTGAATGTGACGCCCTTGACGAAGGACTTCTGTGCGAACACGAACAGCACGATCACCGGCAGCATGATCAGCGCGGTGGCCGCCATGGTGAGGTTCCACTCGACGTGATGCATTCCGCGGAACGACGCGATGGCCAGCGAAAGCGGCCAGCTGTCCCGGGTCTCCCCGGTATAGAGCAGCGGACCGAAATAGTCGTTCCAGGTGAACAGGAAACAGAACATCGCGGTCGCCGCGATCCCCGGTTTCGCCATCGGGATCAGCACCTTGATCATCGCCTGGAACTCGTTGCAGCCGTCGATCTTCGCCGCTTCGAGGTAGTCCTTCGGAATGGTGAGGAAGAACTGCCGCAGCAGGAAGATCGAGAACGCGTCGAAGAAGAAGTACGGCACGATCAGCGGAACCAGCGTCCCGGTGAACCCGAGCCGCACCCACAGGTCGTACAGCGGCACGACGGTGACCTGCGGGGGCAGCATCATCGCGGCCACGGTGAGCATGAAGAACAGGTTCTGCCCGCGGAACCTCAGCTTCGAAAGCGCGTATGCCGCCGGGATCGCCGAAATGAGCGCCCCAAGTGTTGCCAGCGTCGAATAGAGCATGCTGTTGCCGAAGTACTGCAACAGCGGCGCCTTTTCGAACACCTCGATGAAGTTCTCGAAGTGCCATTCCTTCGGCCAGAAGTTCGACGAAAGCGCCTGTTCGCTGGACATCACCGCGGTGAGGAACACGAACACGATGGGCAGCATGAAGATCACCCCCATCGCGATCCCCAGGCTGTGCGTGGCGATCCAATACAGCTTTTTGTCCCACTGGCGCCGCACCCGCACTCTCGGCGGTTCGGTCACCGGTTCCCGCCTGCGGGTCTCCGAAAGCGTGATCATCCGCCTTCCTCCTGGTGCTGGGACTTACGCAGCTGCCGGACCAGAATCCAGGTGAACCCGGCCGAAACGATGAACAGCAGAACCGCCATCGCCGCCGCGTAACCCATGTTGAAGTACCGGAAACCCTGGACGTACAACCAGACCGGATAGGTCAGCGTCGAGTTCTGTGGCGCACCGATGAATCTCGTGTTGCCGGCGACGTCGGCCGCGCCCGCGGCCGCCGAACCCGCGACGATCGCCTGTGTGAAGAACTGCAACGCGAAGATCATCGAGTTGACGACGCCGAACAGCAGCACCGGCGAGATCGACGGGAGCGTGACATGCCAGAACCGGCGGACCGGACCGGCGCCGTCGAGCTGGGCGGCCTCGTACTGTTCCTGCGGCACGTCGAGCAGTGCCGCCAGGATGATGATCATCAGCTCACCCGAACCCCACATCACCAGCAGGGTCAGCGCGGGTTTCGACATGCCCGGGTCGTTGAACCACAGGCCGCCGTCGACGCCGACCGACCGCAGGAACGCGTTGACCGGGCCGTATTCCGGGTTGAACAAGAACACGAACGCCAGGGTCGCCGCGGCGGGCGGGGCCAGCGAAGGCAGGTAGCAGAGCGTCCGCACCAGGCCGACGCCCGACTTGAGCCGGGAGATGATCGACGCCGTGCCGAGGGCGAACACCACCCGGCAGAACGTCAGGACGATCACCAGCCACAGCGTGTTGTACGCGGCGGTGCCGACCAGCGGCTCACTGGTGAACATCCGGATGTAGTTGTCGAAGCCGATGAATTCGGGCGGGTTGATCAGGTCGTAGCGGGTGAACGAGTAGTACACCGTGGCGATCAGCGGGTAGCCGAAGAAGATCAGGAACCCGAGCATCGCCGGTGCGATGAAGTAGAAGATCGTGCGACGGCGGCGCGCTGCGTTCCCCTTCCGCGTCCGGCTGGACGCGGAAGGGGAACCGGCCGCCCTGGAATCCAGGGTCGATGTCATGCGATCAGCCGCCGGCGCGTTTCTGGGCCAGCTCGTCGTTGATCTGAGCGTCGACCTGTTTCAGACCCGCGGCCATGTCGGGAATGTTGCCCGCCTGCCACTTCTCGGCGAAGTCGTTGACGGCCTTGAGGTGTGCGTCGCCGATCGGGGTCGACGGGTTCGGCAGCAGCTTCCCGCCGTTGTACAGATCGAGGAACGTCTTGAACTCGGGGTTCACCTCGAGCTTCGGGTCGGTCAGCGCGGCCTTGGTGCTCGGCACGTTCTTGAGCCCGTTCGACAGATCGACCAGGGTCGCGGTGTCGAGGGTGACCTGCTTGATCAGTTCCCAAGCCGCGCCGGGGTTCTTGGCACCCTTGGGGATCGCGATGATCGTGCCCGTGGTGAACGCGCCGCCGTAGCGGTCGGGCTTGCTGTCGAGCACCGGCGGGGCCGCGGTGCCGAACTTCAGGTCCGGCGTCTGGTCCTTGATGAACGCGGTCCGGTATTCGCCGTCGATCATCATCGCGAGCTTGCCGCGCTGGAAACCGTGGTCCGCCGAGTACTCCTCGCCGAGACCGGCCTTGAACTGCTCGACCTTGGCGTGGCCGCCATAGAAGTCGACGAGCTGCTTCTGGAAGTCGAACATCGCCTTCCACTCGGGGCTGTCGGCGAGATGCGACTGGCCGTCCGGGCCGAGGTAGGAGGCGCCGAAGTTCGGAGCCCAGTACTGCGCGAAGTTGGCGTAGAACGGCATCGACGGCATGAACCCGGCGACCTTGATCGAGCCGTCCGGGTTGAACTCGGTCAGCTTCTTGGTGGCCTCGAACAGTTCCGCGGTCGTCTTCGGCGGCGAGGTGACGCCCTTCGCCGCGAACATGTCCTTGTTGTAATAGAAGCCGTAGACGTCGGCGAGCATCGGCATGGCGCACCGCTTGCCCTGGTACTCGGTGTAACTGCGGACCGCGTCGGGGATCTGCGTCAGATCGACCTTGTCGCGTTCGATGTAGGGCTTGAGATCCTGGAAACTGCCCGTGGAACACCACGCGCCGAGGTTGTCGGTGAAGAACGAGATCGCCACGTCCGGCGGGTTGCCACCGCGGATGGACTGGGTGATCTTGTCGTCGTCCTGCTGGCCTTCGTGCTTGATCTCGATGTTCGGGAACTTCGCCTTGAGCTTGTTGAGCCCGGCGGTGACCACGTTGTACTCGCGATCGGTGAACTTGCTGTAGACGGTCAGCGTGAGCTTCGCGTCCGCGGCGGGTGCGGCCGCCGCGTCACCCGCCCCGCCTGCCGGGCCGCTCGCGGCGCCCGAACAAGCGGACAGCAGTGCCGCGACGCTGACCGCGCCGAGCACCATCGAGCCGCGCCAACGGCGGCCACTTCTGGAAACCTGGGTCGTGGAACTCATGACCCTCCTCCTAGTTGGTTGGGGCGGGAGACGGTGGTTCTGTTCGTGAATCCGGGATAGCCACGATCGGATGGGGCTCTCCCGCCCCGGACCGGCGAGGCCCGAGGAGCGAGGGGGTGTTGACGCCGAAGACGTCCCTGCGGACGGTGGCGAGGGCGGATTGAAGGGCGCCCGCGCGCACCGCGTTGCCCTGTACCGAAGCGACACCGACCGGCGTGCGCGGCAGGACCAGTTCGTGGAGCCTTCGCGCGACCAGTGCGGCGAATTCGTCGCCACCGGCGCGGCTGGTGTCACCTGAAAGCAGGACGAGTTCGGGATCGACGACGGCGATCAGGTTGGCCGCTCCGCCCGCGACGCGGCGGGCGAGGTCGTCGAGGAAGTCTTCGGCGCCGGTTCCGCGGGCCTTGGTGACGGCGTCCGCGCCGGTCTCGGCCTCGATGCCGTACGCGGCGGCCAGCCCGACGACGGCGGGCGACGCGACGAGGTCACCGAAACGGTCCCCCTCGCGAGGCTTTTTGTTCGGCGTGGCAAGGGAAGCCGGGTCGGGGACGCGCATCCAGTCGATCTCGCCACCGCCGCCGGTCGCGCCACGCAGCAAGCGCCGCCCGACCACCACCGCGCCGCCGACGCCGTCGCTGAGCCAGATCATCACGAAGTCGTGGAGGCCGACCGCCTGGCCGACGGTCATTTCCACGATCGCGACGAGGTTGACGTCGTTCTCGATGGTGACTTCGACACCGAGTTCCTGGCTGAGCCTGGTCGGCACGTCGAAGCCGAGCCAGCCGGGGATGTGCGGCGCCGAGGAAAGCAGGCCGGTGCGCGGGTCGAAGGCACCCTGCGCGCCGATGACGACGTGACGGAGGTCAGTGGCGGCGAAACCGGCTTCGCCCGCCACGTGGGTGAGCGCCGTGCCGAAGGTGCCGACGACGTCCGCGCCCTTGTGGACGGGCAGCGGGACCTGGTACTCCGCGAGCACCGCGCCCGTGACGTCGGCGACGACGAAGTCCGCGATATGGGGCGTGAGATCCACGGCCGCGACGTAGGCGAGACCGCCGTTGACCGCCCACAGCTGCGCCCGCGGCCCGCGTCCCCCGCCGCGGACGCCCGCCTTGCTGACGACGTCGTCCTGTTCGAGGCGGGTGAGCAGCTGCGCGGTGGCAGGCTTCGAGAGACCGATCGCGACTTCGAGCTCGGAGCGCGTCATCGGACCCTCCCGCAGGAGGACCTCGATGGCCGCGCGATCGTTGATCTCGCGCAGCATTCGCGGACTGCCGGCTCGCACGTGGAATCGCCCTCGACTTCGTTAGGAAACTTTACAGACGGTTTCCGGGGACTGTAGTGAGCCGAACCACAGTCGTCAACGGGCCTGGGAAACGGGGAGGTAACGCTTGGGATGTTCCGCACAGCGGGTACAGGTACCGCTGCGGAGGGTGCCTACGCGGCAAGACCTACGTCCTGAATGGTCCCGCGTAACCCGGCAAGTACATGAAGGCCCCCTTCCTTGCGCTAGCCGCAAGGAAGGGGGCCTTCATGTACTTCTGGGTCGTTCTAACGACCCAGATCACTCACGACTGAACGCCTGCCCAGGCCGCCAGCATCACGCGCGCGATGGACGAGTTCCCCGGCAGCACCAGCTCCCGGGTGCCCCCGGCGATCGGCGTCGGCACGGCGCCCGCGTTCCGCAGCCGGCTGTTCGCGAACGCGGCCCGTACCTCCGCGCGCGAAACCCAGAACGCCTCTTCGATCTCGTCCTCGGCGGGAATCAGCGGAGCGGAGATGTCGGCACGCGCGGTGAAGCCGAGCATGATCGACCGCGGGAACGGCCACGGCTGGCTGCCGAGATAACGCACATCGCGCACCTCGACGCCGACCTCTTCGCGGATCTCCCGCTCGACACAACCTTCGAGCGACTCCCCCGCCTCGACGAACCCGGCGAGGACCGAGTACCGGTTCGGCGGCCAGATCGGCTGCCGTGCCAGGAGGACGTGCTCGCCGTTGACACCGGCGTCGTCGTGGACGAGGCAGATCACCGCGGGGTCGGTGCGCGGGTACTCCTCCCGGCCGCAGCCGGTGCATTTGCTCGCCCAGCCCAGCTGGACCAGCTCGGTCGCGCTTCCGCAGCGCGTGCAGAACTTCGCCTGGTGTCCCCAGTTCCGCAGCCCCTGCGCGGTGGTGAACAACCCGGCCGACGCGTCGTCGAGCAGGTCACCGTAACCACGCAGGTCGACCCAGATCTCACCCGCGTGCCGCGGAACCGCCTCGACGACACCCCAGCTACCCGCCATCTCGACGGTCTCGGTCTCCCCGGCGGGGCTGCCGGGCAGCGACCAGAAGTCGGTGCCCTGCCACTCCCCGAGGAAGACCGCGTCGTCGGGCGGCTCGGCGCCGAAGTCCTGCGTCTTGCGGGTCGCCAGCGTGCCGGAACCCTCCACCACCGGGGTACGCGAGTGCTCGTCGAGCAGCACGACACGCGCGTCCGGCCAGCGGGCGAAGAGCCTGTCCGGGTTGGTGCGCAAGGATTCCTGACGGTCCGCCGTGGAGCGCGAAAGCGTCGGGAGCGCCCCCAACCCGAACGGCCGCTCCATCAGGACGGCTCCCCGACGGTCACGTCACCCAGCGCCTTCAGCTTCGGCGCGAGGACAACGGCGTCGCCGACGACGACCCCGGTGAACCGCTGCGGTGCGAAGAACTCCAGCGCGGCGTTCGCGACGTCTTCCTCGGTGACCGCGGCGAGCCGCCCCGGGTGCCCGGCAAGCCATTCGGCGCCCAGCCCGGTCGCGGCGAGCGCGGCCAGTTGCGCGGCGAGCCCACCCTGCGACGACGCCGCCGTCACCAGCGAACCGATCGCGTACTGCCGCACCGACTCGACCTCGTCGGCGGTCGGCGGCACGAGACCGAGCCTTGCCAGCTCGTATCGCGTCTCCAGCAACGCGGCCGCGGTCGCGTCGGTCGCGGTGTCCGCGTCGACGTTCACCACGGCGGTCTGGTCGGTGAACTCGAAACCGGAGTGGGCACTGTAGGTGTAACCCTTGTCCTCACGGATGTTCTCGACCAGCCGCGACGAGAAGTACCCGCCGTACGCGAGGTTCGCCAGCTGCAGCGCGGCGTAGCGCGGGTCCGTGCGCGGCACGGTCTGCGCGGAAAGCCGGATCTGCGACTGGACGGCACCCGCGCGGGGCACGAGCAGGACGTTGCCGCCTTCGAGGTCGGGCAGCGCGGGCAGGCGGAGGGCGGAGCGGTCCGAAGCCCAGCCGCCGAGCGCCTTCTCCAGGTCGCCGATGATGGTCTGCGGGTCGATGTCGCCGACGATCACGAGCACGGATCCCCGCGGCAGCACCGAAGCCTGATGCAGTGCGCGCACCTGCTCCGGCGTCACGACGGCGACATCCTCGGCCTGCGGTACCTCACGCACGGCGGGGTGGTTGCCGTAGCGGTGCTTCTGCAGTGCCTCGCGGGCGATCGTCCGCGGCTGGGTGCGGGAGACGGCGATCCGCTCGATCAGCCGTTCGCGTTCCCGCTCGACCTCGGCGCCGGCGTACGACGCGCCGGTGAGCGCGTCGGCGAGGACGTCGAGCATCGTCGGCAGGCCGTCGGCCAGTCCGGTGCCGGTGATGGCCAGCCGCTCCGGGTCGACGCCGGACGCCAGGTCGCCGCCGATCAGCGCCAGGTCGGCGTCGATCTCGATGCGGTCGCGGCGGGCGGTGCCGGTCAGCAGGGTCTCGGCCAGCACTTCGGCGGTCGCCGGGTGCAGTGCGTCGTCACCGGCGAACGGGATCCACATCCGCAGCTCGACCAGCGGCACGGTGGCCTTGCGGACGGCGAGCACGCGCAGCCCGTTGGTCAGCGTGGTGTCCACATGGGACAGATCGGCGGCGGCGCGCCGCGTCCCCAGCGGCGGGACCGGCCGCGGCCCGGCGGCCGTGCGGCCGATCTCCTCGGCGGTGCGGTGCGGTGCGCTCACTGCTCGGTACCTTCCTGGTCTGAAGATCCACTACCCGGGCGGACGACGAGCACGGCGCGCGAGTCCGGCCGCAGTGCCTTCGCCGCCGCCGAAACGGCTTCCCCGGTGACCGCCGAAATCTTCTCGGCGAGCCGGTACACCAGCGACGCGTCGCCGTACAGCAGCTCGAACGAGCCGAGGGCGAGCGTCCGGGACACCAGCTTGTCGTGCTCGGAGTGCAGGCTCGCGGCCCAGCGCGCGGTGACCTTCTTGATCTCCTGCTCGTCCGGCGGCGTGGCCGCCAGCTTCTCCAGCTCGTCGTCCAGCGCGGTGAGGACCTGGTCGGTGCTCACGTCCGGTGGGTGGATCGCGGTGATGGTGAACGTGTCCGGGTCGCGTGCCTCGAACGGGCCGAACAGCCCGGCACCGGCGCCGATGTCGACGACCAGCGGCTCGCGGTGCACCAGGCGCTGCTGCAACCGGGAACCGTCGCCGTCGGTCAGCACGCCGGCGAGCACGAGGTTCGCCAGGTAGCCGTCGAGGTCGTTGACCGGATCCGGCATGCGGTAGCCGAGTGCGACCGCGGGCAGCGGGGCGTGCGGGTCCACATGCTCGCCACGCAGCTCGCCGTCCGGGACGGGCTCGGCGAACGACGGACGCTCGGGAGCGGGCCGGTGCGGGACATCGCCGAAGTGCTTCTCGATCAGCTCGCGGGCCTCATCGACGGTGAAGTCACCGGCGACGGTCAGCACCGCGTTCGCGGGCGAGTAGTAGGTGTCGAAGAAGGCCGCGCAGTCGTCCAGGCTGGCCTGTTCGAGATCCTCGAAGCCGCCGTAACCGTTGTGCGCGTTGGGGAACGTGGAATACAGCACCGGCGGGAGCAGGATCCACGGGAACCCGCCGTACGGCCGGTTCAGCACGTTGAGGCGGATCTCCTCCTTGACCACGTCGATCTGGTTGGCCAGGTTCTCCTGCGTCAGCTTCGGCGCCCGCATCCTGTCCGCTTCGAGGAACAGTGCGCGCTCGAGAGCCGCGGCGGGGAGCACCTCGAAGTAGTCCGTGTAGTCCGGATGGGTGGACCCGTTGAAGCTGCCACCACTCGACTGGACGTACCTAAAATGCGCGAGCTTCTCCAGGCTCTCGCTGCCCTGGAACATCAAATGCTCGAAGAGGTGCGCGAAACCGGTGCGCCCTTCGGGCTCGGAACGGAAGCCCACGTCATAGTGGACGCTGACACCCACCACCGGAGCGGTCGCGTCGGGCGCGAGCACCACGCGCAGACCGTTGTCGAGGGTGAATCGGACAAGCTCGGGATCGGCCATACGCACCACCCTACGGGCTAGTCAGGCCTTCAGGCGACGGCCCTCGCGGGTCGCGGCGAAGGTTCCTACGAGTGCGGCCGTGAACTCGCTCACCCGCCCGATGGCCACCTCTTCGACGCCTTCCCTGCCGTACCAGTAGATCTTGGGCGGACCCTTCAGCTCGGCGAAGGTGGCGACCCAGTGTTCTTGTTCGCCGAGAGCGAGCGCGTAAGGCAGTGCCCGCGAAAGGAGTACCTCGCGTTCGAGCTTCGGGACAGCACTCGCCTTGGTCGCCAGCAGCACGTCACGGACGCCGAGCAGCCGACGGTGCAGCGCGACCCCGGCGCCGGTGCGCACCGGCAGCCACCGGGCGGCGACGGCGAGTACCGCGCCCGCCGCGATCACGATCAGGCCGAGTTGTGCGTAACCGACCGTCAGTGTCAGCAAGGCGGTGAGGAACACGCCGTAGAAGCAGACACGCAGGCCGACGCGGGTGAGTCTTCCGGGCAGCCGCGAGTACCAGCCGCGCTCGACGACGCCGTCGTACAGCTCACCGCGTACCGTCGCGATCCCGATCCGCGCGGACTGGATCTCCGACAGCAGCACCGACTCGCGTTCCTCCGGCAGCAGGACGTCGGACACCGCGCGTTCGAAGGCGGTGAGCTGCTCGTCCGGCGGGTTGCGGCGGACCAGCCGCCAGTCGGTCAGCTCACCGGGCTCCTCGCTCACCCACAGGTAGTTCCGGACCGCGAGGTCGACGACGGTAGCCGCCAGGTCGACGGCGTCGGCATGACCCGAAAGAACGGTCCCGGCCTGTCCCGGCAGTACGCCGTCGGGTGACGCGAACGCGGCCTGGTCATCCTTCCCGGTGAGCAGCCGGACTGGGAGTGCGCCACCCGGGTGCTTGTCCCGCCGTCGCAAGAGACCGAGAGCCACCGCGGCCGCGACCACCGCGAGCGTGAAACCACCCCATGCCCAGCCGACCGGAGCGGTGAGCACGAAAGCACCCGCGAAGGTCTTCGACGGCTCCAGTCGCGCGTTCGCCGGGACGGTGCCGCCGGGAAGCTCGACCGAGACCTCCATCCGCTGTCCCGCGGGGAGGTTCTGCTGGCTGAACCGGGTCAGTCCGGAATGGGCGATCTGGGCGGTGCCGCAGCGACTCCGGCTTCCCTCGGGACCGGCGTAACAGGTGACGGCGTTCGGGACGACCGGCGCGGCGAAACTCGCGCGCACGAGTTCGAGCCGGGTGTCCCAGCCACCCGCGAGCTGCCAGCCGACCCGCAGGAGGCCGTCGGCTTCGGCGACCGCACCGTCCACTGTGTACCGGATGACCGAGGTACCGCCCATGAGCCGCAGAACGAATTCGCCGTCGGTCAGCTCGGAATTGCCCGCGCCTTCGATGACGACGTCGCGGATGCCGATGATCCGATCGCGGTCGCGCGGGGCGGCCGTGCGCAACGGGACGCGGCGCGTCATCGTCGTTTCGCTCGGCACGGACACCGCTTCGACGACCGAGAGGGCGCCGTCGCGTTCCACCTTGAGCGAGATCTCCGCACTGTTGGGGAGCGCGGGCAACTGCGGCTCGCCCTGCGCCCGTGCCGGTACCGCCCCCAGCACCAGCAGAACGAGCGCCACCATCAACACGCAAGTAGTCCTCTTGTTGCGGTAGTTGCGCGTGCAAGGACCGCAACAAGAGGACGAAACGCGGGAGTTCACGTCAGACGGGGACCGGTTCCGGGCGGATCGAGCGCAGGTGCCCGGATTCGGCGAGCAGACCGTCCAAAGCGGACAGGAACGACGGCAGACGCGCGGCGAACCGGCGCAGATCGCGGTCGCCTTCGAGACCGCCGAACCAGTACAGCCCGGCGGAACCGTCCGCCGACGGGTCGAGCCCTTCGAACGTCCGGAGCCAGTGCTCGGTGTCGCCGAGCACGATCGCGTAAGGCAGCGACCGCGAGAACACCATTTCCCGGTCTGCCAAGGGAAGGTCGTCGACCTTCACCGTATGCAGGTACTCGAGCAGGCCTCGCACCTGGCCGACCAGCCGCCTGCCGCGTGAAGTCCTCGGCGGCACCCAGGACGCGCCAAGCAACGCGGCGACACCGGCGAGCGCGACCGCGACGCCGAGCAGCGCGTGCCCGGCGGTGAAGGTCAGCACCACGGTGCCCACGAGACCGAGCGCGACGAGGCCCATTCCCGCCAAGGTGAGCTTGCTCTTTCCCTTGTCCGGACGGCGCGAGAACCAGCCCTTGTGGACGACGTCCGCGTACATCGCCTCACCGGCGACGCGGAGATCAACGGTGCCGCGGCCCCGAAGTTCCGACAACAGCACGGAATCGGTGCCCTCGGGCAGGATCGCGGTGTAGATCTCGCGTTCGAAGGCGAGGAGGTGCTCGTCCGGTGCGTTGCGGCGCGCGATCTGCCAGTCGACGGTGCCGGCACCGCGGATTTCGGCGATCCACAGGTAGTTCCGGACCGCGAGGTCGACCACCGTGCCACTGACGTCCACGACGTCGACCGTCTCGTCGACGACGGTGCCGACTTGTCCTGGCAGGACGCCGTCCGGGGAAGCGAAGGACACTCGGTCGCCGTCACGCATGAGGACGTCGACAGGGCCGGTGCCCGCCGTCAGCGCGCCCCGATCGCGACGGCGCGTCAACCAGATGGCGAGCGCACCCAAGATGAGGAACAGGGCCAAGGCCCCGAAACCGATTCCGGTGAGCGTGGTGAGGGCGAAGGCGCCGCCGACCGAGGCGATCTGCTCGAACCGCGCGTTCACCGGCACAGTGCCCGCCGGGAGCCCGACGGCGAGGTCGACCCGCTCCCCGGCCGCGAGCTTGTCCTGCTCGATACGGACGACGCCGCTGTGGTCCGTTTCCGCGAGGGAACACTGCCTGTCCGAACCGAGCGGCCCGGCGAAACAGTCCACTGTGGGCATTTCGCGTGTCGGCGCACTGAACGAAGCGGACACTCGGGACAGTTCGCCGTCCCAGCCACTCGCGACCTGCCAGCGCACCTGCTCCGCGCCGTTGACGGCGGCGACCGCTCCGTCCACTTTGTACTTGAGGGTGGCTTCTCCGCCGTCGAAGGTGACGACGAGCTGCTCGGGGTTCAGCTCCGTCTTTCCCGCACCCTCGACCGAGGCGTCACGAATCCCGTAGACGCGGTCCTGCTCTTCACCGGCGGGAACCCGCAACGGAATCCGGCGCACCAGATGCTGTCCACCTGGGACGGTCACCTTCTCCGTGATCGACACCGAACCGTCGCGTTCCACCTTGACCGCGACGTTCGTGGCGGCGCCGGCAGGCGGCTGCAGCAGGCCGAGCTGCCCGCGCGCGCCGAGCGGTGGCGGCTTCGGCAGCTGGGGCGCGTTGGTCAGCGACGGGCCCGCGCCGGGCGCCTCCGGAACGTTCGTTTCCGACGGCGGGGCCATCAAGGCCGAGCTCGCCGCGACGGCCACGACCGCCGTCCCCCATTTCGTCAACACAGCCACACACTCTAGGGCAGCCGATCTATGCTGACCGCCGAAACGCCGAAACCGCTACCTGGGTGAACGGCGTTGCCGACCGCATGGGGGATCCACTCGATGAACCAGCAGCCGCCCGGCCCGCCTGATCCGCGGCGCCGGCCGACTCCGCCACCCACTCCACCGCCGCCACCGCCTCGGCCGCCTCAGGGTGGCCGTCCGCTGCCGCCGCCGGGCGCGCGTCCGCTGCCGCCGCGAGGTGGGCCGCAGGGCAGGCCGCCGGTGCCGCCGCCGAACCGGACGGGCTCCGGTGGTGGCCCGGTCCCGCCCGGACGTCCCGGGCAGGCGGGTTCTGGTTCGCCTGGGCAGCCGGGTCCGGGTCGGCCACCGTTCTCACCCCCGGCATCGACCCCACCGCCGTTCCGGCCGGGCCCCCCGACCGGCGGGATACCGCTGCCCCCGCCGGGCGCGGCCCCCTTGCCGCCACCGCGGATCGGCGCGCCGGTCCCGTTCCAGCCCGGCGCCGTCGGCCCGCCGCGGTTGCCTTACGGACCGCGTTTCACGCAACCCGCGTTCACTCCCTATGGGGGATATCGCGCGAAGAAGTCGAACGGCGGTGTCATCGCGGCCGTCGCGATCGTGGCCGTGATGGCGGTGATGGGTGGGCTGATCATGGTGATCGCCATCGCGAACAGCGGCGGCTCGCACCACGTCGCGGATGCCGGTTACACGACCAATGCGTACCCGGCCACGTCCTCTTCGGACACTTCGACGACGACCACGTCGAGTGCTACGTCGACGACCACCGGTTCGCGTGATTCGCGCGCCACGCGGGAGACGTCGACGGGTTCGAGCCGTGAGACCTCGGCCAGCCAGGCCCCGTCGGGCCCGCAGGCACAGCACAAGCTGGCGGACAACCCACTGTGGCTCGGCTCCGGCGTCGGGCTGCCGAACCAGGCGTGCGCCCTGTCGCGCTGGGCCAACAACGCGAACGCGTCGTCGGCGTTCTTCGAGAGCGCGCGGCCGTGTCTGGACAACGTGTGGCAGCAGGTCATGAGCTACTCGAAACTGCCTTTTCGGGCGCCGACCGTGAAATACCCGTCCGGCAAGAATTGGTCCAGCCCATGCGGTGACGCCGGCAAGGGCTGGGCGGCGTTCTACTGTTCGCAGAACGAGACGCTGTATATGCCTTACGAAGGCCTGCAGGTCGACCAGTACGGGAACAAGCCCGGGGTCTACCTGGCCGTCTTCGCGCACGAATACGGGCATCACATCCAGGCGCTCTCCGGTGTCATGGAGGCGTACTGGGACGCGCGATACGACGCGGGGGTCGACTCGGCGACGGGCCTGGAAATGTCGCGGCGGAACGAACTTTCAGCGCAATGTCTTTCCGGGACGTTCCTTGGCTCGACGGTGGGCCGCGGCGGCTCGGTCGACCAAGCGATGTACCGCGACGCGTGGGGATCGCAGGACCGCGGCGACCACAACGGCGGCCCGCGCGACCACGGCTCCGACGCGCACGCGATCTCGTGGTGGCAGCACGGCGCGCAGAAGAACCGGATGGCGCAGTGCAACACGTGGGCGGCGAACTCCTCCGACGTATCCTGACTCACGCCCTCCAAGTACATGAAGGCCCCCTTCCTTGCGCCTGATCTGCTTCCCCAGCTTGCCGAGCTGGTCCAGTACGCCGTCGAGACGTTCGGAGGGGACGACGACGTTGATCGTCGCGCGCGTCTCCT
>NZ_JBFBBY010000089.1:0-32994 GCF_040682875.1 Amycolatopsis sp. NPDC051071
GCCTGCCCACTTACTTGTAATTAACGGGTCTTTCAAGACATTTTTTGTCCTGAAAGACCCTTTCATGACACTCGACTCAAGCGGTCACCCTCGCCGGCACCACCCCGCCCACGATGAGCCCCATCGCGGCGAACCGCCCGAAGCTCATCGGGTCCTTGTGACTACTTCCCGTCCTCGGCATGCCCCGGCAGGGCGATCAGGGCGAGCACCATGGCGACCGGCCAGAGCACGGCCACCAGCCAGGCACCCGCGACGGTGATCGCCGTGACCGAGACCGCCGACGCGATCAGGCCGCCGACGGGCGAGACGTAACAAAGCCCCAGCGGGCCCGCGAAAAGGGTCCACAGCAACGCCGCCTTGGCGGATTTGGCCGGAGGCCGGGGAACCGCGTAGCGACCGGGACCGAGAACCTCGTGGTCGTCTCCCTGGTACCACCCGCCGGACATCAGCGGCGGATGCGGCGCGAAGGAGGCAGGCCGCCTCCCGAAGGATTTGGGCGTTCGCGGATCCGGCCCCTCGTTCTCCGGCCGTCTCAAAACACTTTCCGCACTTCTCATGACATCCTCCCCCGTCACCGGCTCGAAGCCTGGTGAAGTCACCCTCTGCCTGGCACAATTACAGGTCGCGGTTCGGAACTTCCGGGTTGTTTGCCCACTGACCATGTTGACGAGTCGGGGGAGCGCGCGATGCGTCATATGGAACACGGGGCCGAACTGGGTCCCGCGAAACCGGAGAGCCTGGATGACCGGGCCTTCCGCCGGTGAAAAAGGGGGACTCGGGACCTGGCGCAGGCTGACGCCGTCCGAGCAGGCCTCTCTACGGAGCGCCGGGCATCTGAAGGTGTGGCAGCCGGGCCAGATCCTCGCCCTCCAGGGCAGTCCGCCCACCAGCATGTTCGTCGTCCTGCGCGGCTGGGTGAAGATCAGCGCCACCAACTACCGCGGTGAGGACGCGCCGCTCGCCGCCCGCGGCCCGGCGGAGATCGTCGGCGAGCTGGCCCCGATCAGCGGCCTCCCCCGTTCCGCGACGATGTCGGCGATCGACGAGGTGCACACCCTCATCGTGCCGAGGGACAAATTCCTCGGCGTGCTGCGTGCCCGGCCGCGGATCGCCGAGGAGATCTTTCGCACCGCGGCGATCCGCCTCCAGCAGTCCGACCGCCTCCGCCTGGAATCCGGCGGCCCCGACTTCCCGCAACGACTGGCCGCGGTACTCCTGGAACTCGCGCTCCAGCACGTCCTCGACTGGACCGACGGAAAACACGTCGATCTCCATTTCAACCAGGGAGAACTGGCGGGCTTCGCACGCGTTTCCCGCAGTACACTGATCCGGGGCCTCGACGAACTCCGGCGGCTGGGCGTGGTGCGCACCGCCCGCCAGCGAGTCACCATCACCCGGCCTAACGCGCTCCGCGAACTGGCCGCCGGACGACCGCCACCGGACGATAGAGACTGATCGGTCGGGAAATCTCGGCTATCCTTGTCAAGTTCCAACTCTCGCAACCGTTTCACGGGGTGGAGGGAATCGGCACGATGAGTTCATTCTCGGCAAGCACGGAACCGGACATCGAGTCCGCGTTGATCGATCTCGACGGGATCCCGTTGACCGCGTTACGGGGCCTGGACGATGAGGCCTTCCGCCATTCGGCGCACCACGTCGTCGAACGGACCAGACACGTCCGCGCGCGCTACCGGAGCGCCAACCCCCCTGGCGGCGAGCGGATCGACTGATGCCGCCGTCCGCCGACGAACGGCGCGCCTTCCACCGCTTGCCATGGCGGGACTTCGACGCACTGGCGCGGCTGCAGGGCGACGAAGACATGGCGCGCCGCCTACGCCGGGCGGAGCGGAGCCGTCGCAAACTGCTGATCCACGCGTTGCTGATCGAAGCGGCGAAAACCCCGGACAAACTCGGGCCGCTGCCACCGCTGGAGTCGGTTTGGGAGCTACTGGCGCGAGCCGAAGCCAGAACACCGAGAGCGGTGAACCGGATCCTCACCAATCCGTACACCGGAAGCTGGGCGGGGTACACGACCCGCCTGCTGCGCGATTCGATGGACGGCGTCAGTCCACTGTGGATGCATCTGGGGCACGCGCACGCGATCGCGGCGGCCGCGGCGATCCGGGCGGAATTGGAGTTCGAGACCGAAATCCCGGTATGGCAAGGCAACGCCGTACTTCCTTCCCTCGGCATGGCCAGATTTCCCGCCACCGCACCGTTTTCCCTGGCCACCGTGCGCGGCGCCGGCGGCCGCTACTCCGTCTCCCATGGCGAAAAGACCGTATGGTTACCGATCTCGTCCGGCTCGGACGGCCCGGGATGGCAGGAGATCCGGCGGGTGCGCAGTCAGGTCGGGGCACACCGGTTCACCCTGTGGCTGGATGACCTCGATCCCTACCGCGGCCTCTACGAGCCGATCCCACCGGAACGCTTGCCCGGCAAGGTTTTCGCCGACTGGCAACGGCTGATCGACGACGCCTGCCGCCTGATCGCCGCCCATGTCCCCGAACTCGCCCGGATCATGCCGGTGGGGCTGGCCTCCCTGGTACCCGAACCACGAATGCGCTTCGGTAACAAAAGCGCGTCGACCGGGGAAGCCTTCGGAAGTGCCGTGGTCGGTTTGCCGACCGACGGCGCGGCACTCGCGGACACCCTGATCCACGAATTCCAGCACATCGTGCTCGGCGGGTTGCTGCACCTGGTCGAACTCTACGAACCGGATCCCAGCGAACGGATCTACGTCGCCTGGCGGGACGACCCACGCCCCTTGAGCGGTGCACTGCAAGGGGTTTACGCCTTTTTCGGGGTCACGGCCTTCTGGCGGGCACTCGCCGGGGAAGGCGTGATGCTCCGGCGCTCGGCCTTCGAGTTCGCCTATTGGCGCAGGCAGACCTGGCGCACCCTGCAACAACTGCGCACGGACGCGACGCTGACCACCGCCGGACGCCGGTTCGTCGAAGGTATCGCCGAACGTCTCGGCCCCTGGCAGGACGAGGCCGTCCCGGCGGAGGCGAACGACCTGGCCGCGGCCGTCGCCCAGGACCATTTCGCCGGCTGGCGTGCCCGCCACCTGCGCCCGAAACCGTCGGTGGTCGGCGAAGTCGTGGACGCGTGGCTGCACGGACGCGCCAAACCACCCGTCACCCTGCACCCGACGGACCTGCCGCCGACACCGGTCCCGGACGGCATTTGGTCCCACGCCAGGACCGACCTCATCCGGCTCGCCATCCGCGACGCGGGCATAGGGCGAAACCCGGACATCCCAGGAGCCACCGACGCCGATTTCGCTTACACCCGAGGCGATTTCCCCGAGGCGATCGAGGGCTACCGCGCGGAACTGGCCAACGACCCGGACCAGCCGGCTTCCCTGGTCGGGCTCGGCCTCGCACTCTCCGCGCGAGGCCCGCATCCGGCCGCCCGTGCCCTGCTGCACTGTCCCGAACTCGTCCGCGCGGTCCATCGGCAACTACGCACCCTCGACTCGCCACCACCGGCCGTGGAACGGCTCGCGGCGTGGATCGGGCAGGTCGTCCCCGGCTGACCCCACCCCGTGCTCAAACTTCGCACACGCGTGCCTGAACTTCGCACACGCGTGCTTAAACTTCCCACATGCGTGCCTGAACGGCGCACACGCGTGTGCGCAGTTCAGGCACGCATGATCCCGCTTCAAGCACGCGAGTGCCCGCTTCAAGCACGCGAGATCGGGGTTCAGGCACGCGAGTGCGAAGTTTGGCTCAGGGCACTTACATCAGCATGGGGTCGATGTCGCAGTTGGCACGATCGCCGCGGACCGTCTCCTGGGTTCCCGGGTGGGCTTCGCCGAGGACTCGGCGGTACTTGACCAGGATCGGCTCCTGGAACGGAGCGGCTTCCTCGGTACGACCGGCGGCGGCGAGATCCAGCCCCAGGTTGAACGAGGCGGCCAGGGTGGTCGGGTGGTCCTCCCCGAGTACCTGACGGCCGCGCTCGACCGCGTCGCGGCCCAGCTCGATCGCCCTGTCGAGTTCGCCCGACAGGGAAAGTTCGCTCGCCAGGTTGACCGTGACGATCACGGCGTAGGGGTGGTCCGGACCGACGCTGGCGCGGAAGTACTCGAGGGCTCGCTCGTCAAGCGCGCGTGCGGCCGCGACGTCCCCTTGGAAGCGCAACGTCAACGCGAGGTCGGCACTCGCCGCCAACGTGTGCGGGTGGTGCTCACCGAGACCGCTCCGGTAACGCTCGAAGGTCTGCTCTCCGAGCTTCTTCGCGGCGTTGAGGTCACCCGAGTGACGGAGATCGATCGAGTGCGCGAGGGCGCAGGCCATCGTGGTGCTGTGGTCGTCACCGTAGGCGAGCCTGAACCTCTTCAGCGCTTCCGTCGAAAGGACGATCGCGCCGGGGTGGTCGCCGTCTTTCCGCCTGGCCACGGCCAGCATGAAGTTGTTGGCCACGGAGTCCACCTGATCCTGGCCGAAGCGAGCGTGGAAGTTCTCCGTGAGCCGCTCCTGCTGGACGCGGGCCTGCCCGTACTCGCCCGCCTCACGCAGATCCGAGATCAGCGCGCTGTTGACGCCGAAAGTGCGGACGTGGTCGCGGCCGAGGACCTCGATACGCCGTCGAAGGGTTTCCTGGTCCAGTTCCGCGGCGGCCCGGTAGGCACCGGACAGCCGGAGACTGATCGCGTGCTGGTACGCGGCGTTGAGTGTCTCCGGGTCGTCCTCGCCGAACATGCGTTTGGCCTTGTGGTAGATCTCCTCGCTCAGTTTGCCCGCCGCGGCGAAATCGCCCTGGGCGCGAAGGTCGATCGTGATGTTCCGCTGGAGCGCGAAAGTCTCTTCGTTCTCTTCACCGGAAACCTGAAGACGCAACGCGAGTGTGCGCTGGTTGAGCTCCGCGGCTTCGGCGTACCGGCCGATCGCCCACAGGTAGAGCCCCAGCCTCGACGAGACTTCGAGTGTCTGCGGATGCGTGGGGCCGAGGGTTTCGGTGAGCCGCTTCCGCGCGGCGAGACCGAGCCGGGCCGCCTCTTCGTGGTCGCCGTACTCGAACAGGTAACGCATCAGGTTGATGTGGAGCTGACGCGGCCAGTCGTCGTCGCAGTCGAGTACGTTCGCCGCGTAGACGTGCGGCAGCAGTTCGCGGTACCGGGACCAGTGCCTGCTCGACTCGGGGTCGTTCGGATCGAGTGCGGCGAGCAGCTGGTGCGCGCCGTGCTGCATCCGCGCGTGCACCTGGCGGGCCATCACCCGGTTGCGCAGTACCAGCTGGACCAGCCGGTGCAGCTGGAGCGTGTTGTTGCCGTGGTCGATCTTGGCGAGGCCGTACCGGTTGATGTCACGGATGGCGCGTGCCAGTTTGATCGGTTCGCGCAGGGCCGCGTCGAGCTCCGGCGAGATGGACACCCGGCTGACCCCGGTGAGCAGATCACGCGAAATCGGCTCAGGGGAAAAGAAAGCACAAATGTGCAGGATCTGGTGCGCCGCCGGGTTGCGGGTCTTCAGCTCCTCGAACGAGACGTTCCAGGCCGCGGCGACGGAGACTTCGTAGTCGGGGGCGGAGGCGGTGTCGAGGATTTCCTCGACCGACTCGTCGAACAGGCGCAAGTACTCCTGCACCGGCATTCCGGTCACCGCACGCCAGGCGGCCGCCTGCTCGACGGCCAGCGGCAGGTCCCCGAGCTTCTCGGCGAGTTCGTCGGCGTCCTCCGGGGCGATTTCCGGGCCGCGACGGCCGAGTAGTTCGACGCTCTCCTCGCGTTTGAACACCGCCAGTTCGAGCGGCCGCGCGATCCCGGCCCAGTCCGAGTTCCGCGAGGTGACCAGGATTTCCCCGGGGCCGTTGCGCGGGAAGAACGGCAGGACGGCGTCCGGGCTTTCCGCGGCGTCGAAGACCAGGAGCCAGCGGCGGAACGGGCGGCCGGTGCGCAGTGCCTCGATCACCGCGGGCACCGCGATATTCGCTTCGGACGCACCCTGGATGCCGAGAATACCGGCGAGTTCGGTCAGCCCGGCGCGGATCTGCGTGGTGTGCGCGGCGTCGATCCACCAAACCAGGTCGTAGTCCTGGAGATGTCGATAGATGTACTCCGTGGCCATTTGCGTCTTGCCGATACCACCGAGGCCGTGGAGCGCGGACGGAAGTACGGCGGTGGTACCGCTGTTCAGCCGTTTGGTCAGCTGGTCGAGCAGTTCGTCACGGCCGGTGAAGTTGGGGTTGCGCGGCGGCACGTTGCCGAACACCAAAGGCGGGTCTTCCGGTTGACGTGCCGGGAAACTCCGGGTACTGCCCGACGCCGAGGGGTGGACGATCCTGGTGGTCGGCTCGTTCACTTCGGGCTCACTGAGATAGCGCGTGCGTCCCTCCGTCGCCGAAGTTGATTCGGTGGGACGTTCGGCCGTCTCAGGCATCTTGGAACTCACAGTCTTGATTGATCCAGAGTGGGGTACGACGGGGTCTTGGTCCTGTACCACGTTCCGCAGCCGATCGGCCCGGGACAGGTAAGGTCCGGAAAGCGCGCGCATGACGGCACTTTCCAGTTCCACGTCGGCCGACGACTCGAGGGTGAGCACCGGATCCGGCGTGTTGTGCGGGTCGGCAATGGCGTCTCGGAGGTGACCGAGCAGCGGAATCCGTCCACCGAAATGGGTGGCCGCCGCCCGTACGACACTGGCCGTTTCCGAACGCCGCGCGCCGCTGAGCAACAATTCCCGGACTGCCTCGGGAAAAGCGAAGACCCCACCTGTGTCCCAAGTGGACTTCCCTTCCCTGAGTCCGGGAGCGTACATGATCCCCGAAAGCAGAAGTTCGAGGAGGTGCTCCAGCCGCGCTTCCGGCACGAACCGTTGTCCCACCAGCTTCGCCACGTCGAGACGGACCGGTACCGCCGCGAGCAACTGTGCCAAGCGTAGCGCCGGTGGCGAAGCGACACTGCGGAATCTGTGCACTCTTTCGGCGGGTGACAAAGTTACCGGCGGGTCAGCGGGTTCGGCCCGCACGGGCCGGTCGGTGGTGAGCACGACCGTGCCTTCGGTGGCCTTCGCGTTTTCACCGGTCATCAACCTTGCCCACCACGCGAGCGACCGCGGGCGCAGTTCGAGCACCGGCACCGGCACGGTCCCGGCAGGTACCGCGGAGCCGGGTTCGAGCCAGGCGTCGGTCAGGCCGAACGCCCACCTGTCGTTGGGGGCCAACGCGTTCGGGACCCGCAACAGGGCTTTGTGCGGGCTCATCCCGCATCTTCCCCAAAGCCACTGCGGCAGCAGATGCACGATGCTGACCGGCATCGCGGCGCCCCAGCGCGCCAGTATCGGGTACAACGCTTCCTTCTTCTGCCACGCGTCACCGACCCCGTCGGTCAGCAGCAAGACCGCGCGCCGTCCGGACGGGTCCAGGATCTCGCCGGGATCGCGGGCGGGTGCGCCGGGTGTGCCACCGCGGAGAACGAGGCCATCCTGGCCATTGTCCTTAGCGGTTTCCAACAGACGGACCTGAATGGTTCGGAAAGCACCCACTTGCCCGAGTAATTCGACAAACGCGGACACGCGGGGACGCCACAACGCCATCGACGGGCCATTGTCGAGCACGAGCGTCAGGTCAAGCCAGCGCTCTTTTTTCGATCGGGTGACCGGCCACCACTGCCCGGTTTCCGCCGCTCGGACCGCGGTGGCCTCGACATCAAGGACCACATTCTTGTGTCGCCGTGAAGTCGTCTCGCGTTTCACCGTTCTCAAGGCGCGGAAGTAGTCCAACGCTTCGGGAAGCGCTGCTCCGCCCGCACCCATACCGTCGACGGCGGGTTCGGGCAGCACCCCGGGGACGGCGCCGATCTCGACGGCCCGCTCCTCCCCCTGTCCCGGCTGTCCCGGCTGTCCCGGCGACGGAACACCGGGCCCCGATGACCGGCGCTGCTCGGCCGGCGGCGGGACGTCGGGCCGTTCCGAAGGCACGTTGCGAATCCGCACGCCGTCCTCGGCCGCCTTCTCCGGTTCCTCGGCGGGAGCCGGTTCGGCGGTGTCCCCGGGAGCGGCGTTCTTGGGAGCGATCGCCGCGGCCAGCCAGACGATGTCGGCGACATCGGTCCAGTTCAGATCCTCGAACTCGAACCTCTTGCCACCCTTGGGAAAGTCGGTGGCCCGCCGCTCCGCCGCCGGGACGGAGCGCGAGTCGGGTGCACCGCCCGGCCCACCCATGTCACCGCACCGTCAGTCGTTGCCAAAGAGCGTCCACCAGCCGTGGCCATGCCTCCTGATCCGGCTGGTATGCCCCCGAAGTCGCCAGATACACGGCATCGAGCAGCCGGTCTGTCGGCAGACCGCCTTCCGCTTTGCTGCGTTCGGCGAATTCGCGGATGAGCGTGTCCCGGTCCTCACCGTTCTGCCCCACCAGATGACCGGCCACGATGGCGGCGAGCTGTTCGTGATCCGGGTTCTCGATCCTCAGTTGCAGGCACCGGCGCAGGAACGCGGGCGGGAACTCCCGCTCTCCGTTGCTGGTCATCACGATGATCGGGAAGGCGTGACAAGCGATCCGGCCGTCACGGACGACGGCGGTGCGCTGCGGGTCGGCGGTGTGCACGGTGACCTCGGGATGCCGGTTGCGCGCCCGCGCCAGTTCCTCGACGGAGAACTCGCCGTCTTCGAAAATCGACAGGAGATCATTGGGCAAATCGGCTTCGGACTTATCGAGCTCGTCGATCAAGAGCACCCGGGGCAACCTGCAGGGCAGGAACGCCGTACCCAACGGGCCGAGCCGGACGAAATCACCGATCGGCGGTTCCTCCGCCTCACCACCGGTTCGCGCCTGACTCGTCGCCGCGGCCTGCACCCGGCCGATCGCGTCATAGCCGTACAGACCGGAACTCAGCTCGGTGTGACTGGTGATCCCCCAGCGCAGCACCCGGCCAAGGCCGAGCTCACGCGCGATCCGGTAAGCGAGGCTCGACTTCCCCGTCCCCGGATTCCCGGTGACCAGCAACGGACGCCGCAGATAGAGCGCCGCGTTCACCATATTCAGCTCGTTGACGTCGATATCCTGCTCGGAAAGCGTGAAAGCGGTACCGAGACGGCGCTCGGACTCCCCGTCGTCCGGGGGCGGCACGTCGAGCTCCGGTGGCGCGTCACCGCGATAAGCGCGCCAGGGTGGCGGCGCGGGCAGTAACTGTGCGAGGTCGATGTCGTGGATCGGCCGCCCGGTACCGCGGTATATC
This sequence comes from Amycolatopsis sp. NPDC051071, assembly GCF_040682875.1. Lineage (NCBI taxonomy): Bacteria > Bacillati > Actinomycetota > Actinomycetes > Pseudonocardiales > Pseudonocardiaceae > Amycolatopsis > Amycolatopsis sp. NPDC051071. Next base: position 9,185 of record NZ_JBFBBY010000089.1, read on the forward strand.
CACCAATCGGGTGCATCGGAATGCGGCGTACGCCCGTCCGCCGTCACGTCCTGGTCGTTCACGCTCATCCGCGGTATCCCCTTACGGTCGAGTCGGGATCAACGGCTGGTCGAGAACAATTACCCGTTTCGGGTCGTCCCACATTACCACCAGATCGTGAGCCAGAGAATTCTTGAACGTTCCCGCCGCACCCGAATTCGCCAGTTTGCGACGATCCGGTAGTTCGATAAAGCCGGTCTCCGCCGCCAATACCCAGTCGAGCAACTCGCGCAGCTTTTCGGGCTCGGCGTCCGGATGCCAGAGTACGACCGGCAGCCCGCTGCGGATGGCGCTCGTCAGCTCGTCCGGATCGGGACCCGGTCCAGCCTGCGGCGTCGGCGGTTTCGCCAGCACCAGCCCGACCCAATGCTCGTCGCTCAATATTGCGTCGATCGGGTGATCCTCGAACTCCGCGTACCCGGAATAGTGCAGCCGATCGGCGGAAGGGTCCTTCACCATCGAGTCCCAGCGAACGTTCCATGCGCGATGCCAACGCCTCGCCCGCATCCTCTCCAGTGACCTTATCCCGAGCCGGTACCCGTACCGCAGTGGTTGGGGCTGGCCTGTCCCATGTTCCTTGGCCCAGCGCTGCACGGGCAAATTGATCAAGGTCCTCGGCAGCAGGAATTCCACCGACGCGGACACACTCTGGCCGGACCAGACGTCCTCAGTCTCCAGTATGACGTCGTCCACCCTGAACTCGACCTCGTCTATTCCGATTTCCCGCACATCGCCGAGCGCGGGCGGCCACACTTCCGGGTCATCCTGACGCCAGAATGCGAGAGTGCATCGCGTCGGATCGGCGGAAACCGGTTCGAGCATGATCGTCAAATGCAAATGGGGGCGGTCCGGAATCGGCGGCCTGCTCCTCCGCTGATGCCCGAGTGCGGGACCGAGCCGCAGGGTGCGGGCCTGGTCGCCGATCCAGTCGGTGATCATGGCGCCCGCCTCCCCGCCGGCGTTCTCGGCCAGCAGCCGCAAAAACGTGACCGCGGGCGGGATCCCGTCCGGGCCGGCGTTGAAATCGGTGAGCAGGTGAAAGGCACTCCAGGCGTCGGTCACCCCGTCCAGCCTCGGCAGCGGGATCGCCGGGCCGAGTGCCCGGCTCATCATGACCGCCAGATGGGGGACCTCCATCCGGGTCAGCCGTCGATGCAGGCCCGCGAGATCCTTGCGGGGTATCAAATCCAGGACGTCGCTGGTCAGCTCGGGAAGCGGCGGATCGTCGTGCGGCTCCGGCCGGGGAACGGGTGTCTTCGCAACGGCCGCGGTGAGTTCGCCGTGCAACCGCAGATAAGCCGTTCCGGTGAACGTCTTCACCGAAACCGGTATCGGACTGTACAACTCCGGCAACAGTCCCGGATCCGGCGCGATGACGTCGTCGAAGAACCGCTCGGACGAGATGAACGCGATCATGCGGCCGGATTCGGCGAAAGCCTCCTTCGCCCATGGCGCGTCCAGAATGCGGAACGCGGTGTCGACCGCCTCGCCGACCCAGCCGTTGCCGTCGTTCAGCACCTCGCCAGAGTTCAGGCTGACCCGCAACCGGATCTGCGCCTGCGAAGTCCTCGTCCAGTTGTAGCGGCGGAGTGCGACCGCGATGCGATCCGGCAGGCGATCGGCGACCAGGCTTTTGGTCGTACCGGGTGGCAACAGGATGAGGGCGCCGTCACCGCGGTCCTCCCGCGCACAGGAATCGAAGTCGACGGCGCTTTCGGCGAACGCGGTCTTGAGCACCTCGTACATGCCTTGGCGCACGGCGAGCCGGTCGGGAAGGATCCGGTCCGGGGCGGTGAAGCCCACGACGTCCACCACGACGATCGTGCGGTCGAGAGCCTGCGTCGGTTGCGCCACTGGCCCCCTCCCAAGGTCCACTGCCCCGAATCCACAGCGCCTGCCATCGACGCCGACCGCCACATTATCGCGTCAATCGCCCGCCCGTTGAGTGTCAATTGACAAAGAGGTCCCGCTTTTCCTGTGCCGGTTATTTCCTCACCCGGCACGGAGCCGCTCAGTCGTCGAGAAGCCGCCATGCGGTGAGGGCGAGCCTTGCCCGCGTCAGCCCGGCCGTCTCGTTCAACTCGATGCCCAGGCTCTTCCCGATCAGCGTGAGCCTGCGCGCGACGCTGCTGTGGTGCAGGTGCAGGGAATCGGCCGCCTGGCGTACGGAACCCGTGGCGCAATAGGCGTCCAGGGTGCGCAGGTCTTCCGGCTCCCCGGCGAGGCCCGCGATCGCGACGACGTCGGGGTTGATCCGCGTGTCTTCCGCCGGGACCCGCGCCAGCAGCGCCAGCGCGCCCAGTTCGCCGTAGTGGATGACCGGCTGACGTCCGGTGGTGAACCGGAGTGCGGTTCTGGCGTCCTCCCATGACCGGTTCGGGCAGGACGCGGCGCCGATACCCGCCCGCACCCCGGCAGGCAACCGGGCCGGATCCACCGTGGTGGCCAGGATGACACCCACGTCCGCGAGCGGGGCGGCCTTGACCGGGCGGGCCGGGCAGACCAAGCCGCCGATCTTGTCCAGTGGCAGCGACGATCGCACGGCGACGACGTGGATTGGCAGGTCCGCGGGGAAACCCAGCAGCCGCAGCGCCCGGTTCCGCGCGGCGTCGTCGCTGGTGCGGCTGATCACGAGTTCGACCAGCGCCGGGTCGGCCATGGTGACGCGGGCGGGGCCGTACCGCTCGACGACGGTGGCCGCGGCGATGGCGAGCCTGTCCAGCACCGCTTCGTCGAGTGAGCCGGGAGCGCCGTCGCGTTCCAGCCACACCGCGCCGACTTCCTCCTCGTCGAGGGTGATCGCCACCGTGGTGGACGCGGGCGCGGGCGGAGCGGCCGCTTCCCGGCCGTCGGGTGCCATGCGGATCGTCCGTCCCGTGCCGTGGAGCCGGATCCCGGCCACGCATTCCGCCAGTCCCGCCGAGGCGCGGGCGAGCGCGGGGAGATCGACCCGCCGCCGCATCAGGGTGTCGTAGAACATCACGACACGGATGACGCCCTCGACGTCCGGATCGAGATGCGACAACCGAGCGGCCAATGCCTCCATGAGCGCGAGCGTACGCGGCGATCGTCGCGTGCGGTGGCCCGAACGCGCGACGACCGGCGGACGACCCCGGCGGCGAGTGCCGGAAGGATTGCGTCATGGATCCCGAACTGGAAGCCTTCGTCGCCCTCTTCCCACCCGCCACCCTCACCGACCCGGCCGTCGACCGCGAAAGCTTCGCCAAGCTGGCTACCTCGATCCCGCAACCGGACACGTCGGGCATGGACGTCGAGGATCGGATCGTGCCCGGCGACCCGGACGTCGCGATCCGCGTCTACCGGCCACGCGACGCGCAAGGCGCCATCGTCTGGCTGCACGGCGGCGGCTACGTCATGGGTAACCTGGACACCGAGCATCCATGGGCGGCCCGCATCGCCGAAGGGTCCGGCGCGGTGGTGATCTCGGTGAATTACCGGCTGGCGCCCGAAAACCCGTTCCCGGCCGCGTTCGACGACGTCTACACCGTGCTGAACTGGACGGCCGGGCACGCGGCGGAGCTCGGTGTCACCCCGGACCGGATCGCGATCGGCGGGCACAGTGCCGGCGGCGGTCTCGCGGCGGCGGTGGCGTTGCGGGCACGCGACGAGCAGGGGCCGCCCATCCGGTTCCAGCTGCTCAACCAGCCGAGTCTCGACGACCGGCAGGAGACTTGGTCGGCGGTGAACTTCACCGACACGCCCTGGGTGAACCGCGACAAGATCTCCTCGATGTGGGGGCACTACCTGGGCGGGCGGCCCGCGACCTCCCCGTACGCCGCTGCCGCGCTGGCCACCGATCTGACCGGGCTACCGCCCGCCTACGTGGCCTCCGCGGAGTTGTGTCCCAACCGCGACGAGGACATCGAGTACGCGGTCCGCCTCATGCAGGCGGGTGTTTCGGTCGAGCTGCACCAGTGGCCCGGCACCTTCCACGGGTCACAGGCGATCCTTTCGGCCGAGGTTTCACACCGGCAGATCGCCGAGCTGGGCGGCGTCCTGCGCCGCGCGCTGGCCGAATGACGACGACCACCGCACCCACGCTGCCCCGGCTGCTGCGCCCGTACGCCGGGAGCTTCGCCGCTGTCGTCGTCCTCCAGGTCATCGGCGCCCTCTCGGGGTTGGCGCCGCTGCTGGCCGTCGTCGAAGTGGGCCGGACGCTGCTCGCACCAGGCCCGGTCGACGACGGCCGGGTCTGGACCGCCGTCGTCGTGGGTGCGTCCGGGATGTTCGTCCGGCTGCTGCTCACCGCCGCGTCGTCCGGGATCGGGCATCTGCTCGACGGCCGGGTCCAGCTGGCGTTCCGCCGTCTGCTGGCCGAACGGCTCGGCCAGGTGCCGATCGGCTGGTTCTCCCGGCGCCGGACCGGTGAGCTCGCCAAGGTGGTGGGTGAAGACGTCGGCGCCGTGCACCCGTTCATCGCCCACACCCCCGGCGAGCTGGTCTCCGCGTTCGTCGTCCCGCTGGTGTCGCTGGGCTACCTTTTCACCATCGACTGGCGGCTCACCCTGATCACGTTGATCCCGGTGGTGCTGGCGGTGGCGCTGGTGCCGCTGATGATGACGCCGTCCCGGCTGCGTGAGCAGGCCGAGTTCGACCAGGGCATGGCGGAGATCTCGACCTCGGTCGTGGAATTCGTGCAGGGCATCGCCGTGGTCAAGGCTTTCGGCGGCGCCGGGCGGGCGCACCGCCGGTTCCTCACCGCCGCGGACGCCTTCGTCGGCACCTTCAACCAGTGGGTGCGGGGGATGGCGGGACCCGCGGCCGGGATGCAGCCGGCGCTGTCCCCGCCGTTCGTACTGGCTGTCGTGCTGATCGGCGGCACGGTCCTGAGCACCGGCGGGAGCCTCGCCCCGGCGGACCTGTTGCCGTTCCTGTTGCTGGGGCTGGGGTTGACCGCTCCCGTCGCGGCACTCGGGCATGGCTTCGACGAAGTGCGGGCCGCTCGCCGCGCGGTCGGCCGGATCCGGGACGTGCTCGGGGTGCCGTCGCTGCCGGAGCCCTCGCATCCCGTCGCACCGCAGGGCCATCGCATGGAACTCCAGGACGTCCGCTTCAGCTACGACGCCGAACACGAGGTCCTGCGTGGGATCGATCTGGTGCTGGAGCCGGGGACGGTCACCGCGATCGTCGGACCGTCCGGCAGCGGAAAGTCCACTTTGGTCAACTTGCTGCCCCGGTTCTTCGACCCGGCAAGCGGTTCCGTCCGGCTGGGCGGCGTCGATCTGCGGGAACTCGGCAGCCGTGAGCTCTACCGGACGGTCTCCTTCGTCTTCCAGGACGTCCGGCTGCTGCGTGCGTCGGTGGCGGACAACATCGCGCTCGCCGTCCCGCGGGCGAGTCTCGACGACGTCATCCGTGCGGCACGGCAGGCGAACATCCACGACCGGATCCTCGAACTGCCGCGTGGCTTCTCTCTCGATTCGCGGGCATGACGAAGAAACCCCTGTGGTGCCGGGAAACCCGGCCGCCGAGGTGCGTCTTCGCGCGAGGATTCGGTGGCGTTCAGCTGGTCTCGGGCTTGTCCATGAAGGATCTGGGACACTCAACGTCCCAAATCCTTCATGGACGCGGACAGCGCCTTCTTGCCGCCCGGCGGAGGGCTCAGTCGCCCTCGGCGACGTCTCCCAGTGACTGCAACAGGTTCCGCAGCAGGGCGGCCAGTTCGTCCCGTTCCCCGGCGCTGACCGCGCCCAGGAGGCGATGCTCGGTCTCGACGTGGTCGGGCAGGGCCCGGTCGATGAGGTCGAGGCCCTTCTCGGTGAGGTCGACGAGTACCCGGCGGCCGTTCGTCTCGTCCGGTGCCCGGACCACCAGACCGCGTTCCTCGAGCCGGTCGAGCCGCTGGGTGACCGCGCCGGAGGTGATCATCGCCGAAGGCATGAGGTCGGCGGGCGTCAGGGTTCCGGAGCGGCGGAGGGTGGCCAGGACGTCGAAGGAGGAGCGGTCGAGGTCGTGCCGGGCGAACGTCTTGCGCAGTTCGCCGTCCAGGATCCGGGCGAGCCTGCTCAGCCGCCCGATCACCCCATCGGGGAGACGTCCAGGTCGGGGCGGGCTTTCGCCCACTGGCGCAGAATGTGGTCAACGTGGTCCGGCACTCCCGGAGATTACCCCGGTCTCAGAGCGCGGACGTTCGTTGACACCCAGTAACGCCACTGCTCTACTCGGACGCATGGACGGCATCCGCTTGACCCGTCGCCGCCACGTGGACCTCGTCCGCGTCGCGGGCTGCTTCTGTACGGCCTGAAAGCCTTTCGACTTCCCGGGTATTCCGGGCGCTTCGCCCTGCCCGGAATACCCGTTCGCCCTCACACAGAACGGAATTCAGCATGACCACGACCGAGAACCGGGTCCGGTCCGCCGCGGAATGGCTGGCCACCGCGAAGGACGTCGCCGCCGAGCTCGCGGCGGACGCGGCCGAGCGCGACCGGAAGAACGAAACGCCGTACCGGGAAGTCCAGCTGCTCAAGGATTCCGGGCTGGTGACACTGCTCGGGCCTGTCGAGCACGGTGGTGGTGGGCAGAGCTGGGAGACCGCCTATCAGGTGACCCGCGAGATCGCCCGCGGTGACGGCTCGATCGGCCAGTTGCTCGGCTACCACTACCTCTGGGCCTGGGCCGCGCGGCTGGTGGCGACCGACGGGCAGATCGCGGCCGTCGAAGAGTTGTACACGGCGAACAACTTCTTCTTCGGCGGCGCGGTCAATCCCCGCGACTCGGATCTGAAGATCACCGAAGACGGCGACGAACTCGTCTACAATGGACATAAGTCGTTTTCCACCGGGAGCAAGGTCTCCGATCTGACCGTACTCGAAGGCATCCTCGAAGGCACCGAAGACCACGTCTTCGCCATCATACCGTCCAAACAGGACGGTATTGTCTTTCACGACGACTGGGACAACATCGGCCAGCGGCTCACCGAATCAGGCAGCGTGACCATCACCGACGTACGCGTTCCGTGGGCGAGTGCCGCCGGCTACGTCGACAAGAAGTTCCACCCCTTGACGTACAACACGCTCAACGTGCCGGCGATCCAGCTCGTCTTCACCAACTTCTACCTCGGGATCGCCCAGGGCGCGTTGGAAACCGCGCTGGAGTACACGCGCGAGCACACCCGCGCGTGGCCGTACGGCGGTGACAACAAGGCGTCCGCGGCCGAGGAGTGGTACATCCTCGACGCCTACGGCGATCTGCAGGCGAAGCTGTGGGCCGCCGAAGCGTTGGTGGACAAGGCAGGCGTGGCGATTTCGGCGGTGCTGCACGCACCGCGCGAGGAGCTCACCCCCGAGGCACGCGGCGACGTCGCGGTCCTCATCGCCGCCGCCAAACAACGCGCGATCGACACCGGACTCGAAATCGGCACGAAGATCTTCGAGCTGACCGGCGCCCGTGCCAGCGCGACGAAATACGGCCTCGACCGCTTCTGGCGGAACCTGCGGACGCATTCGCTCCACGACCCTGTCGCGTACAAGCGGCGCGAGGTCGGCGCCTACGCCCTGCTGAACGAACTCCCCGAACCCACCTGGTACACCTGACCCCTGCCGATCGGTGAAGTCTTGTGAAGGCCTCCTTCCCTATCCTCAAAGCAGGGAAGGAGGCCTTCACAAACCGAGCGCGGCCTACTCCTCGAAGCCTTCCTCGGAGCCCCCGTCGAACATGTCCCCCACGACCTCACCGAGGATCATGCCGCCGACCACACCGGCCGCGGCACCGGCGACCATGCCGCCCATCCCCGGGCCACGCCTGCCGTGATGACCGTCGTGATGGTCGTAGTCGTGGTGGTGTCCCTGGTGCCCCTGGTGCCCGCCGAACATGGCGTGCCCGCCGCCGGACTGGGCGACGTTGGCCAGCCAGCCGTCGATGGCCGCGGCCCAGTCGGTACGGAGGGCCTCCTCGTGCGAGACGTGGAAACGGCCGAAGGTGTCGCCGCCGGAGCGGAACATACCGCCGCGTTTGTCGGCCTCCAGCACCACCACCAGGTCGTCCGGGCTCGCGACGAAGGTCAGCTCCACCTGGCTGACGCGGCCGGCGTAACGCGAAGGCGGGAAGAACTCGATCTCCTGGAAGAACCCGAGTTCCTGCCGGACACCGTGCAGGCGCCCGGCTTCGACGTCGGCACTGCGGAACTGGAAGCCCAGCTCGCCGAACGCCTCCAGCACCCGGTCCTGCGATTCGAGCGGCGCGACCAGCACCGGATCGAGGTCGCCCTTGTCCGGCGCACCGGCGATGACGAGTTCGGTCCGCACGCCGACGACCATGCCCGGCAGCTCACGCCCGCCGACCGCGCTGATCGGCGTCTCCCACGGCAGCGCGAGCTGGAACGGGACCGTGGTCAGCTGTCCCGCCGCGACCTTCACCTTGCGGCCGGCGCTTACACGCAGGAACTCCGCGGTCCCGGCGCGCTCGTGATCGCCGTGCTCGACCTCGACCCTGGTCACCAGCGAAAGCAGGATCTCCTCGATCTGGGCGTCGCTCGAACCGCCCTGGACGCGGACCTGACCGGTGATCACCTCGCCAGGCAGCGCGTGCGGCGAGTCGAGCACGGTGTCGACGGACGGGCCGCCGACCCCGAAGGCGCTGAGCATCCGTTTGAACATCAGGGATTTTCCTCCGCTGGGTACTGGAACTGGGTGCCGCGAGAGCGGTCCCTTCGACTACTACCGAGATCCGCCGCGGCACGCCAGGCAAACCAGGTTAAACACCCCTAAACGGGCGCGGCGGCACTATTTTCTCAGATCGGTCTGGCGGACGTCATGCAGGTGGACGACGACGTCGTAGGAGCGCCCGAGTGAGATGGCCGCGAGGTCGACGGGGAACAGCGTGCCGATGGTGCGGGTGGGCCGGGCAGTGTCCAGCCAGGCGCGTGCGGCGGGCGGCGCGGTGCGGACGTCGAGGTAGAAGTCCTCATAGCGGACCTTGTCGAGGGTGTCCTCGTTCGAGCCGGGCGGCGCGGCCGGGACGGAAAACCGCTTCCACTCCCCGCCGACAGCGGTGTCCTTGGACAGGAAGGAACCCCGGTCGAAGCTGAATCCGACCGGCAGGTAATCCCGGCCCAACGTCTCGCGCAGGAAGGCACCCTGCGTCTTCGGGTACAGGCCCGGGTTGTCACTGACGTAGGAAACGTGGCCGTTGTGGGCGGAGAGCAAAACCTTGTGGCCGGTCCGCCGCTGCCACCAGGCGACGTTGGCCGCCATCGCCTCGTCGCGCAGGATCTGGTGAGCGGGCAGCGACTTCGGATCCGTGAGGTCGACGGCGAGGAACCGGGCGGTCTGCGCGACGAACCGGGCGTGCTGCGCGGTCCAGTCGAGGGCGTCCGCGCCGGTCAGGCCCTTGACCAGCTCGAAAGCCTGCTCCGCCTGACCCGCGAGCCGCTGCCGCTCGTCGAGTGGCTTGCGAAGGTAGGCGAACGCGTCGTCGATCGGGCGAAGGCCGGTGTAAAGCTGGTTCAGCCGCGGCAACGCCGCCGGATGGTGCTGCCGCACGTAGCCGGTGATCCTGGCGAAGAACGCGTCGTTCACCGAAGGCGCGCCGAGGTCGTCGCCGACGAAGTGCACGGTGCGGCCGGGGTGGGCCCGGTTGTAGTCACGCATCCAACGGATGAGGCTGACGAACTCCTCGCGGTCCCAAGGAGAACCGGTCAGCGTCCGCTTCGCGAGTTCGCGGGCGTCGCCTTTGCCGGTCTGGACGTACTCGTCGATCTCAAGGCCCGCCGACCAGCTCAGCTCCAGCGCGAAGGCCCGGAACCCCTTCTCTTCGACGAGGTAGCGGAAGACCCGCTCCTTCAGCGTGAAGAACTCGTGGGAGCCGTGGGTGGCCTCGCCGAGGCCGACCACCTTCGCACCGCCGATCATCGCGCCCAGTGCGCGCAGGTCGGCGTTGTTCCGCCCGGGCTCGGTCGACAACAACGGATGCGCCGCCCGTTCCAGCGACCGCACCGGGTCGCGCCAGGTCGCCGACGTGTCAGCCGTACTCGCGAAAGCCGGGCTCGCCATCGGCGCGAGCATCGCCCCCGTGACGACCACCGCGGCCGCCAGCACTCCCCGTCTCCCCGGTCGTTTCCGGTTCCCTGTCATACCGTTCACCCCTTCGCTCGATGTCGAAGGCGATCATCGCCCGCGAATCGGCGGCGGCGCGCTGTAGCAGGGCTCCGGCTTGACCGGGGGAAAACCCCACCACGAAAGGGGCGGGTGGACCCCGCCGCCGGAGTGTGGGTTCCGGCGGCGGGATCCACCCGCGTTATCTCCCTCCGCAGCGGTTGTTCGTCACTCCGCGCGCCACAACGCGGGCGTGGACGGCGGCTCCCAGCCAGGCTGGGCGGTGTGCCCCTGCAAGCACACGTAACCGCTACCGCTGTAGGTGACCCGGGCGCCCGCGGAATAGCCGGTTCCCGCCGCCCAGGTCGTCCCGCTCGGCGGGTTGGAGGTCGAGGTGGAGGGCGGATTCGACGTTGTCTGGGTACTGGTCGGCCGGGATGTCGACGTCGGCGTCTGCGGCACGTTGAGCACGAAGTCGTACGCGCCCTGTTTGCCGGGAGGCGCGTCCCGCACGGTCATCAGCAGCCGAGGGTCGAAGATCGAGTCGGTGTTGTTGCGCGGCTCGTTGGGGAAGTAGAGCTGCGTGGTCAGCACCCGTCCGCCGGGGGCCTGGACCTTGACGTGGATATGCCGCGTACGGCCCGGGTACAGGCCGGGCACGATCGTGCTCAGCGTGAACGCGCCCTGGTCGTTGGTGTACTGGTGACCGCGGAACGTGTATCCCGTGTTGTCGTAGGCACCGTTGACGTCCGCCTGCCAGAAGTCCAGCAGCGCCCGTGCGATCGGCAGGCAGCCGAGACCGAAGACATAGCCGGAGACGGTGAGCCTCGTGCCTTGGGTGTTCGGCGTGACGAGCGAAGTGCGTTCCGGGGAATTCGGCTTGAAGTAAGGACCTTCGGTCTGCGCCGGGGTCGGGTCGTCGCCGTCGTCACAGGACGGGGTCAGCTCGGGTGTCTGGCCGCTCGCGACGGTGGTGCGGGCGAGGGCGGGGCCGCCGATCAAGGCGACGGGAGCCACGACACCCACGGCAAGGGCGGCCTTGAGCACAGTCTTTCGGCTGAGCGTCTTCTCTTCGTCCATACCTGCTCCTCGTGGGGCTTCGGGAATCACCCTCGACGGTATGGAGAAGATCAGCTGCGGACGATGGACTGGCATGGTCAGTCGTGGTGTATCTCCGGGGCGGCGTCACCCGTCCGCCGGTAATCGCCGGGGCTCAACCCCGTTTCCCGCCGGAAGAACCGGCAGAAATAAGCCGGATCCGCGAAACCCACCCGGCTGGCGATCTGCCGGACGGTGAGATCCGTGCCGAGCAGGAATCGTTTCGCCTCACGGGTCCGCGCCTCACGCATCAACTGCGCCGCCGTCCGGCCGGTCGCCGTTTTCACCGCGTCCGTCAGATATCCCGGCGTGACGCCGATGCGTTCGGCGAGCGCGCCCACCGACCAGAGACCGAGGTCGGGCCTGCCGAGCAGCCGGGTGAATTCCGTTCCCACCGCCTGTGCCCGTGCGGGCGGGCGCGGGTCCGCCAGTCCCGGAAGCCGTCCGGCGCGGACGATCAGGACGTGCATCAGCGCACGCAGCACCGAATCGGTACCCTGCCCGCCACAACGGAATTCCTCGTCCAATTCGGCGATCAGCCGTGCCGTCTCCTCCGCGGCGCGTTCGTCGAGCCGCCAAGGCTGCTGACTCAGCCGCCGCAGTGTTTCGCGATCGGCCGGATGTTCGAGCAGGAAGTCGTCGGTGAAAAGGACGACGAATCCCTTGAGATCGCGGGCATCCCAATGATGCACCTGCCCCGGTGCTATGACCGCGAGTTGAGGCGGTCCCAATTCCCAGCGCGTGAAGTCGATGACGTGGTCACCGGTACCGCCGGTGACGTGCACGATTTCGTAGAAAGTGTGCCGGTGCGGGAAAGCCGCCCGCGACATCGGCCCGATCGTGTCGAAGGTGCCGACTGAGAACGGCAGGGCGTCCGGCGCGCGGACCTCCAGCCGGTGCAGTGGCAATTCCCCTGCCTTCGGCGGCAGGCAAGGCGTCCTGGGCAACACCGTTGTTCCACGCATGGACCGGTCCCTTTCACCACACTGGGGATAAAAAGTCTAGACCAATATGTGGTGCCGTCGCTGCCGACGGAAGTCGCTTGTCGTGAGCGATGAACACGAGCGGGCGACTGATCGCGAATCGCCGACCGCCCTGTACAGTCGATCACCTCACCGTATGCCGAAGGGTCACTCACGCGATGTTCCCGGCCTCGTCACGGTCGCGTGGGCGAGCCTGGTGGTCGCTCGGCGTACTCGCCGCTCTGGCGACGGCCTGCGTCGTTGCCTTGCTGACAGCGGGCAGTTCTCACAGCGACCTGGAGATCTACCGCTTCGGCGTCGACGCGCTCTGGAACGGCGACGACCTCTACGGCGCCCTGCCGCTTTCCGAGGCGGGCATCCCGCTGCTGTTCATCTATCCGCCGTTCGCCGCGCTGCTGCTCACCCCGCTGGCGCTGATGCCGTGGACCGGCGCGGTCGTCGTGCTGTTCGTGCTCAGCCTTGCCGCGCTCGGGATCACCTTCTACGGGATCATCCGCACGCTGTGGCCGTCCGGGGACCGGCGGAAGGCACTGCTCGTCGCCTCGCTGGCGATCACGCCGGCGCTTTTCCTGGAACCGGTCCGCCAGACGCTCGGCTTCGGCCAGATCAACCTGCTGCTGATGGGGATGGTCGCCGCCGACTGCCTGCTGGCGCGGGGCCGCTACCGGGGCATCGGCGTCGGCCTCGCCGCGGCCGTCAAGCTGACCCCGATGGCGTTCCTGCTGTTCTTCTTGGTGCGCAAGGACTTCCGTGGCGCGCTGACCGCGCTGGGCAGCTTCGCGGCCGCCTCGGCCGTCGCGTTCCTGGTCGCCCCGGAGGCGTCCGCCCGGTACTGGTTCGGCGGACTCGCCGGGGCATCGGGAATCAGCGGCACCACGTTCCACACCAACCAGACCCTGCAAGCCGTCCTGGCGCGATTCGGCGTCGACCAGGCCGCCGCGAAACCACTGTGGCTCGTCCTCACCGGCGTCCTGTTGATGGTGGTGATCGTGACGATGTACCGGTCGGCGGCGGTACCCGCGCTCCTGCTGAACGCGGCTTTCGCCCTGCTCATCTCGCCGACGTCGTGGTCGCACCACTGGGTGTGGATCGCCCCGGCGCTGTTCACCACCGCGGCCTGCGCCGTCCTGCATCGACGGAAGGCACTCGTCTGGGTCGCTGTCACCGGCGTCGTCGCCACGGTCTTCGTCGCGGCGCCGTTCCGGTACTTCCCGGCCTTCGACCGGCCGGGCCAGACGTGGACGATGGCCCAGCAGTGGCTGGGGAACTGCTACGTCGTCGCGGGCCTGGCCTTCGTCGCCGTTTCGGCCGTGCTCGCGCTGCGGAACCGCGGCCACGCGGGCGCTTCCTGACGCGGCTGACGGACACAGTCCCTGACACCTTGTCTCGTCTGAAAGGACCTCGATGCTGGATCTGACCGGCACCACCACGCTCGTCACCGGGGCCAGCGGCGGCATCGGCCGAGGGATCGCGCTACGGTTCGCCGAAGCGGGCAGCGCCGTCGCCGTGCACTACCACCGTGACAGCGCCTCGGCTTCCGCCGTCGTCGGGCGGATCGAGGAAGACGGCGGCACCGCGAAGGCGTTCGCCGCCGACCTGTCCGACGACGGCGAATGCCGCGGGCTGGTGGCCGCCACCATGGCCTGGTCCGGACGGCTGGACACCCTGGTCAACAACGCCGGGGTGCAACCGGTCGAGCCACTGCCGGGAATGTCGGCCGACGCCTGGCGCGCCGTCCTCGCAACGAACTTGACCAGCGCTTTCTCCTGCACCCAGGCCGCGGCCGAAGTGATGACCGGCGGCGGCAGCGTCGTCCACATCGCCTCGATCGAGGCAGCCCATCCCGCGCCGGGGCACGCGCATTACAGCAGTGCCAAGGCCGCGCTGGTCATGCATGCCCGCGCCGCCGCACTCGAATACGGGCCGCGCGGCCTCCGCGTCAACTCCGTCTCCCCCGGCCTGATCGACCGGCCGGGGCTCGGCGAGGACTGGCCGGACGGCGTCGGCCGCTGGCGGGCGGCCGCGCCGCTGGGCAGGCTCGGCACCCCCGCCGACGTCGCGAACGCCTGCCTGTTCCTCGCCTCGCCGCTCGCGGCGTGGATCACCGGGCAAGATCTGACCGTGGACGGCGGGGTGTCCACGCGCCCCGCCTGGTGATCGCGGTTGTGTGTCATATGACGTAGTCCCGCCGCGCCGGACACGCCTAACTTGGCGGAAGTTCTTTCCGCACAAGGGGGAAACGAGATGCGCACACCCAAGGTCCTGCTGGCCGCCGCACTGGCCTTCACCGGTCTGAGCACCGGCTTCACCGGCACCGCGGCCGCGGCGGACGGCTGCACGTGGGTGCGGGGCACCCTGCCGCTGCCCGCCGGAAGCACCACGGGCAGCGTGAGCGGGGCCGCGAACGGCGGCTGGTTCGTCGGCGGCGGCTCGACCACCGACGGTATCCGGTGGCATAACGGGGTCGCCGAAAACCTGGGGACGGCGGGCGGCAAGCAGACCGATCTGAACGACGTCAACTCGTCGGGAGTCGCGGTCGGCACCACGTACGCCAACTCGTTCCCGGACGGAGGCGTCGTATACCGGAACGGGCGGTACGAAACGCTGCCGGTGCCGCCGGGACTCCGGATGGGGCGGGCCAAGGCGATCAACGACACCGGCGACATCGTCGGGATGGCCTCGGGGATCGGGGACTCCTTCGACCTGATGCTGTGGCCCGCTTCCGCACCCGGCACGGTCCAGCGGATCAACCCCGATCCGGCGGTCTACTCCTACGTGAGCCCGGTCGACATCGACGAACAAGGCCGGATCCTGATCCGCGCCGAAGGCAGCGAACTCGCCTATTTCGTGCGCGAGGCAGGCGGATCACTGACCAAGCTCGCGCTGAAGACCGACTACGTCAACGCCTTCCGCGGCGGCCGCATCTCCGGCGAGATCTCCGAGAACGGCAAGTTCGTGACGGTCGATTGGGACACCACCGGGCGGATCGTGCGGCGGCTGGACGTCCGCGCCAGGGAGACCGCCGTCGATGCGGGCACGCTCACCACCGGCACCTACCGGACCGCCGACAAGCAGTACGCGGCCGGGGTCTGGGACGGGAGCACCCTCACCGGCACCCTGCTCACCGATCCCGATGGCGACTTCGCGAAGCCCGTGATCACCGACGACGGCGTGATCGCGGTTTCGTACTACTACACCGGCGTCATCGCGACGTTCACCCGCACCTGTGCGTGAATTCGTTGGCGCCCGCCGCTTCGGGCTGCTGTGATGAACGGCATGAACGACGGGAACGGCCACCGCACGGAGCTGGAACTCGTGGCCCGGGGACGGCTGATCCCGGCCGTCTCCGGTGACGTCCTGCTGTCGGCCTCCATCACGCCCGGCAACGCACTCCTCGCGCTGTGGACGGCCGAGTCCGATGTGGACGCCATCGCCGGCCGGGTCACCGACCCCGGCGGCGCGAGCTTCCCCACCACCCGCCCGTCGCGGCCAGTCGCCACCCGGGTGACCCTGCACGACCCGGAAACCCGGCTGCTGACCGAATTCGCGGCACTTCCGATGGCACATCCCAGCGTCCACTCGATGCCGGACGGACAGCTCCTGGTCGTCGGCGCCCGCGCGGAATGGCGGCCGGAAGGCGCGGACCGCAACGCCGTCCTCTACGACGCCGAGGGCCGCGTCCTCGCCGAGGAGACCCTCGGCGACGGCATTCAGCAGGTCGTGACCACCCGCGGCGGCCGGATCTGGGTCGGCTACACCGACGAAGGCGTCTACGGCAACTTCGGCTGGGGCTTCGACGGGCCCGAGCCGCTCGGCGCCTCCGGCCTGGTGCGCTACGACGCCGCACTGCGACGGGACTGGGAATTCCCGGCGATCAACGCGGGTCTCGACACCATCGACGACTGCTACGCGCTCAACCTCGACGGCGAAACCGCCTGGGTCTGCTACTACTCCGACTTCTCAGTCGTGCGGATCCGTGACGGCGTGGTGAAGGCCTGGACCAACGAGGTCCACAGCGCCGCGGCACTGGCCGTCGCGGGTGACACCGTTGCCTTCGCCGGTGGCTACGCTCCTGACCGGCACCGTCTCGTCCTGGCTCGCCTCGGCGGTGACAGCGTCCACGTCACCGGCGAATACCGGCTCACTCTCCCGGGCGGGAAGCCGCTTCCCGCGCGGTCGACCTTGTTCGGTCAGGGCTCCGTCGTGCACGTCCTCACCGAGGACGCCTGGTACACACTGGACATCACGCGCTCGCCGCTTCGGTGACCGCGACCGTAGGCGCCGTCGTCGCGAGCGGATTAGAGGGACGTGCGGCCTGGCGGTCCAGAGTTCGTCCATGAAGGAATTGGGACATTCAACGTCCCAATTCCTTCATGGACGAGCGTAGCGAGCCCACTCAAGGGCGGTGATCCCAGCGGCAAAAATGACCTCACCGCGCATCGGCATCCTCGCGAAGCTTCCTCCTCCGGCGGAATTCCTGGAGGGCAAATGGTCTCGAAACTACGCGTGCTGCTGGTCATGCTCGTGCTGGTCGTCCTGGCGGGCGGGCTGATCGCGTTACTCGTTTCCCTGGACGCGGGTGCGTTTTGGGTCAAGGCCTTGCCGATCGCCTTGCTGATCGGCGGAGCGACCTTCGCCCAGTCACTCGGCCTGTACAACAAGCCGACGAAAGAGAAGGCGTCCAGCGACTAGGGACCGGTCCCCCGCGTTCGTCGTTAGCGTCCTGCCATGACCGAACTGGGCGCCTACGTCGAGCGCTACGAAACGAACAATCGCCGCCGCGCGCTGACGGCGGCGGTCGCGATGGTGCTCGGGCTCCCCCTCGCCGCCCTCGGGGCCTTCCTCTTCGCACTCGGCGAGATGGGCAGGGGTGGCGCCAACCAGTTCTTCCCCGGGATCATCATCGGCTGCGGGCTGGGGCTGGCACTGCTGGGTGTGTCACGCGCCTGGCAGGCCGTCCGGCGGCGGGGCGAGGTCTTCACCCTGTACGAAGCGGGACTCGTGCACACCTGGGGCAAGACGACCACCGTGGTGCCGTGGAACGTGATCGACACGGTCACCGACCACAGCAAGACCAACGCCCTCGCCAAGGTTTTCGGCGGCGACGTCAGCTGTCTCGTCAAGCTCGGCGATGGGCGCAAGGTCCTCATCAACGGGTACACCGAGGGCGCCGCGGTGCTGATGCACAACGTCTTCCAAGCCACCGGGCAACGCTGAGCCGAGGCAACCTTCCGGCTTCGGCACCCGCGGGACGCGGAGTACCTGACCGTCTTCAGCCTCTGACGGCCTGCGGCGCGAAGGTCTTGCGGTAGTCCTGCGGGGAAACGCCGACGACCTTGTGGAAGTGGTGGCGCAGCAGGGCGCCGGAGCCGAACCCGCAACGGCGCGCGACCTCGTCGACGCTCATGCCCGTCCCCTCCAGCAGCATCCGCGCGTGCAGCACCCGCTGTGTCGAAAGCCAGCGATGCGGGGTCGTGCCCGTCTCGGCGACGAACTTGCGGGCGAAGGTGCGCTCCGACATCCGGGCACGGCGTGCGAGGTCGGCGACGGGGTGTTCCCGGTCGATGGTGTCGAGCATCCAGGTGAGCACCGGCTGCAGGCTGTCGCTGGCGCACTCCGGGATCGGCGTCTCGACGAACTGGCGCTGCCCGCCCTCGCGTTGCGGCGGCACCACCATGCGCCGGGCGATCGCGGTGGCCACGGCGGATCCCAGTTCGCGCCGGACCAGGTGCAGGCAGGCGTCGATCCCGGCGGCCGTGCCCGCGCTGGTGATGATGTCGCCGTCGTCGACGAAGAGGACATCCGGATCCAATTCGGCCAGGGGGAAGCGTTTCCGGAACCGGGTGCTGTGCCGCCAGTGGTTGGTGCACCGCCGCCCGTCGAGCAGGCCGGCGGCTCCCAGCACGAACGCGCCGGTGCAGACCGAAAGAAGCGTGGCGCCCCGGGCCGAAGCCGCGCGAAGCGCTTCGAGCACCGCAGGTGGGTACTCGTCGCGGACGTCGCAGGCCGACATCACGACCAAGTCCGCGTCCTCGGTCGCTTCGAGCCCATGTTCCGGGGTCACCTTCAGGCCGTAGCCGAGACTCAGCGACTCCCCCGCCTTCTCGCCGCACACGCGGAAGTCGATCGGTGGCACTCCGTCATCGGTGCGGTCCTCGCCGAATACCTCGCAGACGACGCCGAACTCGAAGGCGGCGAAGTCGTCTATCAGCACCACGGCAACGCTCTTCAGCATGACCGAAGCATAGCTGGCAGGATCTTGACGCACAACGACAGAACAGCCACTTTTGGCAGGATGTCGAGTGGCGCAAACTTACTGCCATGACCGCAATCATCGTCACCATCGCCTTCCTCGCCCTCGTCACCTACGCCTTGCAGCGCAACCACGCGCGACAGGGCTACCCTCACGTCGCCGGCAGCGACGCCGCCGAAACCACGAATCCCTTGCAACGAGGGCAAACCCCTTTGCCGGGAGGTGTGGGCGGCTAAGTGGTCGGTTTCGGAGGTCCTTCGTGGATATCGGCGGATCCAGGTTTCCGCTGGGCGTGCGGCCGAAAGGTCCTCGTACCGGGTTGTACTCGGGCTTTTCGGCCGTACGTCCAGCGGGAAGCTGGGCCGTCGAGACCCACGAAGGACCTCTGAAACCGACCACTAAGATCGCCGGGAAACCTGGGGGGTTCCCATGGCCGACAGACGGCGTTTCCTTCGTCCTGCCCTGTGGACGGCGGCGGTACTGGGCGGCGGAGGAGTGCTCTTCGCCCTCCTCTTGTCCGCTCAGATCCCGTACGCGGAAACAGCCGCTCCACCGGCGATCTCCACGCCCGCCCCGGCGCCCGCCCCGGCTTCCGTCCTGCCGGTGTCGCCGTGGACGATCATGGGCGTCGAGCCCGTGGGCGTCCATGAAGGACCCGATGACCACACGCTGCTGATCCAGGTCCAGATCCCGGCCGGGACACCGGACTGCGCACGTGACCCGCGATTCGAGAAGGTGACCGAGGAGAACGGCATCATTTACGCCGACGCCGTCGTCACCGTACTGGCCGCGGCGGTGGACCGCTGCCAGCAGAAAGCATCCCTGGAGCTACCGCTCACCACGACGTCACCGATCGCGAACCGGACGGTGGTGCTCAACTCCCTGACCACCGCGGCCTGGAACAAACTGCCGGACGGCACCTGGGGTCACTGCGGCCCGCTGGGCTGCGACCCGCCTGCCGACCACTGCGCACCCGTCCGGATCGCGCAAACCGACGGCGAGGCACTCTCCACGACCACTCGCGCCTGCGATCAAGACTGGCTCGTCGCCGACCGGACCAACGCCTACCGGGCCCCGTCGAACCGCGTGATCTACCGCTGGGCGACCGAGGGGTGGCAGGGCGTGATGAGTGTGCGGACCGGGGGCTGCGCGGAAATTCTCGCGAAGGAACCGCAGTTCAGCAAGGCTCTTTGCGAAAAACTCGCCACTCCTCCCTGAGTTCCCGGTGTCACGCGCGACACGTTCCCCCCGATGCCGCAACCCGAGCCGACATCCGCCGAGGTCAGAGGCATGATCGCCGATCCAAACCTCGTTACCCGCATTTTCTGCCGGTTACCAACTTTCTGGCTAGGGTGCAGTAGTGCAAAAGGGTTAACTCGGGCGGAAGGAGATCGCGCTGTCATCGGCGCGTAGCTGAAAACATGAGTGCGCAGGACGGTAAACAAGCGGAAGAAGAGGTCGTGGCCGAGGCCGCGACAGACCTCGCCAACGCACCGGATACGACAGGTCCGGGGCATACGCCCGATGAACACGTCCCGCTTGATCTGGCCGCCGATCGGCCCGCCAAGACCGACCGTACCGTTTTCGGGGTGGCGGCGGCACTCGCGCTCGCGATCATCGTCTGGGGTGTCCTCGCGCCGGAGAGCCTCTCGAGCGTCGCGTCGACGCTCCTCAACGACGCCGTGATCCCTTACGGTGGCTGGGCTTTCGTCCTCACCGCGAGTGGTTTCGTTGTCTTCGCGGTGTGTCTGGCCATCAGCCGCTACGGCCGGATCCCGCTGGGTGGCGACAAGGAACTACCGGAATTCCGGACGTCCTCGTGGATCGCGATGATGTTCAGTGCCGGGATGGGCATCGGCCTGATGTTCTTCGGTGTGTACGAACCGGTTTCCCATCTCGCGAGCCCGCCTCCGGGCACCGCGGCCCCGAACTCCGACGAAGCCGTCCACACCGCGATGGCGACGACGTTGTTCCACTGGACCGTGCACCCGTGGGCGATCTACGCCGTGGTCGGTCTCGCGATCGCCTACAGCACCTTCCGCAAGGGCCGCACACAGCTGATCAGTTCGGTGTTCGCGCCGCTGATCGGCAAGCGGCGCACCGAAGGCCCGCTGGGCAAGGCGATCGACATCATGGCGATCTTCGCCACGCTGTTCGGCTCGGCGGCTTCACTCGGCCTCGGCGCGCTCCAGGTGGGTGGCGGGATGGGTGCCGTCGGCTGGATCGACGACCCCGGCAAGGGCCTGCTGGTCGCGATCATCGCGATTCTCACCATCGCGTTCATCGCGTCGGCGGTTTCCGGGGTGGCCAAGGGAATCCAGTGGCTGTCCAATATCAACATGGTGCTCGCCGCGGTGCTCGCGGTGTTCGTACTGGTGGTCGGGCCGACCGTGCTGATCCTGAACATCGTGCCTGGTGCGATCGGCGACTACTTCCGTGAACTGGCGGAGATGTCGGGCCGCACCGGGATGACCGGTGGCGACGAGATGCAGACCTGGCTCGGTGGCTGGACGGTCTTCTACTGGGCGTGGTGGATCTCGTGGACGCCCTTCGTCGGCATGTTCATCGCGCGGATCTCGCGTGGGCGCACCATCCGGCAGTTCATCTTCGGGGTCATCGCGATCCCGAGCATCGTGAGCCTGATCTGGTTCGCGATCTTCGGCGGCGCGGCGATCAGCAGGCAGCGGGCGGGGACGGACATCGCGGGGGCGGGCAATGCCCAGTCGGCGACGTTCGAGCTGCTCGAGACCCTGCCGTGGTTCGTCCCGATCGCGATACTGGTGATGATCCTGGTGTCCATCTTCTTCGTCTCCGGTGCGGACGCGGCGTCGGTGGTGATGGGCACCTTGTCCCAGCGCGGGAGTGTGCATCCGAAGAAGGGTGTCGTCATCTTCTGGGGCGTCCTGATGGGTGCCGTCGCGGCGGTGATGCTGCTGGTCGGCGGGAACAAGGCGCTGACCGGCCTGCAGAATCTCACCATCCTGATCGCGGTGCCGTTCGTATTCGTGATGGTCGGGTTGTGCGCGTCGGTCTGGAAGGATCTGCGCAACGACCCGCTGATGAAGCAGGAAGACGCGATGATGCTGTCGCTGAAGGAACTGCACGAGGAACGCACCAACGGCCACGGACGCCGTCGCATCCTCGGGCGAGTGAAGCAGAAGTCCTGAGCTGATACGCGTGAAGGCCCCCTTCCCTCGGCTGAGCCGAGGGAAGGGGGCCTTCACGCGTATCAGGCGCGGCCGATGGCCACGAAGACGCACAGGGCGAGGTAGCCCAGATCCAGCAACGCGACCAAGGGTTCGTGACGACGGATCCGGACGACCACCGCCCCCACCATGACCAGCGCCAATCCCAGTGCGGCCAGCGGGACCAGTACCGGCCCGAGGTCGAGCAGCGCGGGAAGGACCAGGCCGACGGCACCCGCGATCTCGACCGCCCCGATCGCTTTGACCGCCCCCGGGCCGAAGTCCAGCACCCAACCCGCGGCGTACGCGACGGCCAGGAAACCGGCGACGATCCACAGTGCGGTGTCCATCAGTGCGGTGTTCATCAGTGCGCCAGCTGGCCCGGCTGGTAGTCACCGGCCGGCTGCCGGGTGATGACGTTCAGCCGGTTGAAGGCGTTGATGAGCGCGATCTGGGTCACCAGCGCCACCAGCTGCTCGTCGTCATAGTGCTTGGCGGCGGCAGCCCACGCCTCGTCGGTGACGCCGCTGCCATCGGCGAGGCGGCAGCCCTGTTCGGTGAGTTCCAGCGCCGCCCGCTCGGCCTCGGTGAAGACCGTCGCCTCCCGCCAGCACGCGACCAGGTTCAGCCGGACGACCGTCTCCCCCGCGAGCGCGGCTTCCTTGGTGTGCATGTCGAGGCAACCCGAGCAGCCGTTGATCTGGCTGGCCCGGATGTTCACCAGTTCCCTTGTCGCGGCGGGAAGTCCCGTGGCCTCCACGACCTTGGCCGCCGAGACGAGGTGCTTCACCAGCTTCGGCGCGAGAGTGGTCTTGAAGAGTTCGAGTCGTGCCTGCATGGGTTTTCTCCTTCTCGTCCAGGTTCACTTACTTGGACGAGGGAGCCTCCGGAGAGGTAACACCCATGGCCGCGAGGCGACGTGGATCACTCACGGAGTCGATCGCGACGATGCGTCCGTCGGCGATGGTGCACGCCATCACCCCCGCCAGCTTGCCGTGCTTGTTCCAGGTCGCGATGCCGAGCTTGCCGTTGACCAGCGCGGGCCGCACGGTCGCCACGGCACGGGCGCCACGCTGGACCCGGGTGGCCACCTCGGCCGCGCCCAGCCGGACGACCACACCGTGCGCGGTCTCCGAACGCCAGGTCACGTCGGGGTCGAGCACCCGGAGCAGCCCGTCGAAGTCCCCTTCGCGCGCGGCCGCGAGGAACGCGTCGACCACCGCGCGCTGTTGAGGCTCGTCGGCGGGGCGTCGTCCCTGCACCTTCCGGCGGGCGCGGCTGGCGAGCATCTTGGTGGCGTCCGCGGATTTGCCGAGGATCTCGCCGACCTCGGCGAACGGCACCGCGAACAAGTCGTGCAGCACGAACGCCAGCCGCTCGGCCGGGCCGAGGGTGTCGAGCACCACCAGCAGCGCCAGCCCGACCGATTCGGCCAGCAACGCGTCCTCTTCTGGCGAGTCCTCGATCACCAGCAGCTCGGGCGGATCTTCCTCGAACGAGTCCTCGGGACGGGCCTTACGGGAGCGAAGGACGTCGATGCAGACCCGGCCGACGACAGTGGTCAGCCAGCCGGAGACGTTGTCGATCGAGTCGGCGTCCTGCCGCGCGAGCCGCAGCCAGGCCTCCTGGACCGCGTCTTCGGCGTCCGCGCGGGAACCGAGCATCCGGTGCGCCACCGCCACCAGGCGGTCGCGCTGCTCCTCGAAAGCACCCACCAGGGCTTCGGTCATGTCGTCACCTTCCTCGCGCGGTGTTCGTCATGACCATGACGGATGCCGCGCGAGAAAGGTAACCGGCGTCCGGTCCGGCGTCTGAGCGAGATCGCAACTAGAGGACTAATTGCGTGCCCCGGGGGGCGCGGTGCCCCGCTCGGGTGTTGCGATCCGGAGGCCGCTGTCCGCGTCCATGAAGGATTTGGGACGTCGAGTGTCCCAGATCCTTCATGGACAAGCCCGAGACCAGCTGAAAGGCCAGGTTGTCGTCGCCGCGAAACCTTGGACCTAGCGCGCACGAGTGTTGCGAAAGTGGCTTTCGCAACACCTTGACGACGGACACACGAAGGTATCGCGAGATCGCAACTAGAGGACTACTTGCGTGCAGCCACGCCCACGCCAGGGCTCAAGCGCGTGAAGGCCCCCTTCCCTCCGGTCAGCCGCCGGGCCCGGGGGATAACGCCAAAACATCAGACGACCACTCTGAC
>NZ_JBFBBY010000090.1:0-32175 GCF_040682875.1 Amycolatopsis sp. NPDC051071
GGTCGTTCTAACGACCCAAAACACTCACGAGACCCGACCCGCTCGGTACCGCGCCCGCGTGCTCGCCTCAAGTACATGAAGGCCCCCTTCCTTGCGCCTAGGTACAGGAAGGGGGCCTTCATGTACTTCGGGAAGGTGTGAAGGTAGCGAAGGCCCCTTTACTACCTTCAGGGTAGGCAAGGAAGCCTTCACGGACCGGGCCCGCGATCAGCCCCGCAATTGAATCCAGTAGGCACCTAAGACACTCTTGGCCCTAACGACCCAAACCACTCACGAGGGCTTACATGTTGATCATGTGGCCTGCCAGCCCGTGGATGGCTTCCTTCACGGCTTCCCCGAGGGTCGGGTGAGCGTGCACGTTTCGCGAGATTTCGTGCACCGTCAGGTCCCATTGCTGTGCCAGAGTCAGCTCCGGCAGCAGTTCGGTCACCTCGGGGCCGATCAGGTGCGCCCCCAACAGCTCCCCGTGCGAAGCGTCGCTCAGGATCTTCACGAAGCCGACAGCTTCGCCGAGGCCGTGCGCTTTTCCGTTGGCGGAGAAGGGGAACTTCGCCACCTGGACGTCGAAGCCTTTTTCGCGGGCCTGTTCTTCGGTCCAGCCGAAGCTGGCGATCTGCGGCTGGCAGTAGGTCGCGCGCGGGATCATGACGAAGTCGAGTTCCATGGTCTCGGCGCCCGCGATGGTTTCGGCGGCGACGACGCCCATGGATTCCGAGGCGTGCGCGAGCATCAGTTTCGCGGTGACGTCGCCGATCGCGAAGATGTGCGGGACGTTGGTGCGGCCTCGTGAGTCGATGGCGATCGCACCGCGGTCAGTCAGTTCCACGCCGGTCTTGTCGAGGCCGTATCCCTCGACCCGCGGCTGGAAACCGATGGCCTGCAACACCTTGTCCGCTTCCAGAACGCGTTGCTCGCCGTTCTTGGACACGGTCACGAGTACGTTCTCACCGGTGTCGTCGATGGTCTCGACCTTGGTGGAGGTCAGCACCTCGATGCCGAGTTTGCGGTAGCGGCGCGCGAGTTCGGCGGAGACTTCGGCGTCTTCGAGCGGGACCATGCGGTCGAGGTATTCGACGATGGTGACCTTCACACCGTAGTTGTGCAGCACGTAGGCGAATTCGACGCCGATCGCGCCCGCGCCGGCGATGATGATGCTCTCCGGCAGTTCGTTTTCCATGATCTGCTGCTCGTAGGTGACCACGCGCTCACCGCGTGTGGTGCCCGGCAGCAGGCGCGCGGTCGCGCCGGTGGCGATCACGCAGTGGTCGAAGGTGATCCGCTCGCCGTTGACCTCGACGGTGTTGGCGTCGAGGAAAGTGCCGTGCCCGTCGTACTCGGTGATCTTGTTCTTCTTCATCAGGTAGTGCACGCCCTTGACGCGACCGTCGGCGACCTTGCGGCTGCGGTCGAAGGCGGCCTGATAGTCGAAGGTGACCTCACCGTCGATCTTGATGCCGAAGGATTTCGCTTCCTTGGTCACGATATGCGCGAGTTCGGCGTTGCGCAGCAGGGCCTTCGAGGGGATGCAGCCGACGTTGAGGCAGACCCCGCCCCAATATTTCTCCTCCACGACGGCCGCGCTCAGCCCCAGTTGCGACGCCCGGATCGCCGCCACGTACCCGCCGACACCGGCCCCCAGGACCACGACGTCATAGTGTGCACTCATACCTCGAAACCTACCCTTCACCGGGCCGGTCCGAAGGGTGAGAATCCTCGCTCAGGCGGGCGGCCGCGAGCCCCGGATCCCCGCCAGGAGTTCGGTCACCGCGGTCATGATCCGCTTGGTCGCCTCTTCCAGCACCTCACGCGACGGCGAGGGCGTTTCGAGGTCCGAAAGATCGACCGGCGGACCCGCGACGAGGTCCACCGTCTTGCGCGGGAGGCCGCGTGGCAGGACGGCGCCGGACGGCAGCAGGTGGTGCGTGCCCCAGTTCGCCAGCGGGATCACCGGGACGCCGGTCTCCAGCGCGATCCGCGCGATCCCGGTCTTGCCGCGCATGGGCCACCCGTCCGGGTGATCGGTGAAGGTCGCCTCGGGGAAGATCACGACGCATTCACCCGCACGGACGGCGCCGACGGCGTCGCGGTACGCGTCCGACGCCGTGGCCGCGCCCCGGTAGACCGGGATGTGCTTGCCCGAGCGCATCACCGAACCGACGACCGGCGCGTCCCACAGGCTCGCCTTGGCCAGGTACCGCGGCACGCGGCCGTGTGCGAGGCAGTACGCCGTCACCGTCGTCGGATCGGCGAACGAGAGGTGGTTCGACGCCACCAGCACCCCGCCCGACGACGGCAGGTGCTCCCCGCCGCGCACCCGGAACCGGGTGAACAGCACCAGGAACGGCCAGACGACGTTGATCGCGAGGCTGAACCAGAACCCCCGGCCGGCGCGGGCGAAGCGCCGGCCGAAGGCGATCATCTGGCGAAAGCTCAGCAAGTCACCCGAAACGGGTGTCAGTGCGGTCCAGCGATCACGGGGTCTCAGCGCCATGGAGGTAATTCGTAGCCGAACCCGCTCAGGTTCGGCTGATTCCCCGCACTAACGCGGCACGGATCACACGCGTTCGAGGACCACCACGGGGATCTCGCGGTCGGTCTTCTCCGCGTAGTCGTTGTAGTCCGGCCACACCGCGGCCAGTTGATCCCAGAGCTTCGCGCGCTCCTCACCTTCGACGGTCCGCGCCCGCGCGGTGAACTTGTCCGCCTTGACCTGGGCCTTGACCTCGGGGTTCGCCAGCAGGTTCTGGTACCAGCCCGGGTGTTCCGGCGCGCCACCCTTGGAAGCCACGATCACCGGGTTGTTCGCGTCGTCGAACTGGTAGATCAGCGCGGACTTGCGATCCTCGCCGCTCTTACGGCCCTTGGTGGTGAGGACGAGACAGGGCGCGCCCTTCTCCCAGTCGTGTCCCACCTCGCCATCGGTCTCCTCGTAGCGACGGACGTGCTCGTCACCGAAAAGCATGTCTGCGATCCTCTCCTCAGTCCTGACCGGTAGCCGCGCCCTGCCAGTCTGACGCGAATCGATCGGTCGCGCTGATCAACTCGTGCAGGGTGCCGGGTTCGTCGAACGCGTGGCCCGAGTCGCCGACCATCACCAATTCCGCGCCGGGCAGGAGCCGGCTGAGTTCCCAAGCGGTGATGGCCGGGGTGACCACGTCGTAGCGCCCCTGGACCAGAACGCACGGAATGCCCTGGAGCTTCCCGGCGTCGCGGAAGAGCTGATCTTCGGCCAGCCAGCCGCCGTGCCGGAAATAGTGGTTCTCGATCCTCGCGATCGCGAGGGCGAACGTCGGATCGGAGAACGCCTCGATCACTTCGTCCTGCGGACGCAGTTTGACCGTTTCGCCCTCCCACCGGCTCCACGCCATCGCGGCCGGGCCGTGCACCGCGGGATCCGGATGGTGCAGCAGTTCGTGGTAAACCTCGATCAGGTTCTCCTGGCGACGCGAATACGGCACCGGGTCCAGGAATCGGGACCACGCCTCGGGGAAGAGGAAGGCCGCTCCCCCGCCGAAAAGCCATTGCAGTTCCTTGACCCGCAACGTGGCGACGCCGCGCAGGACGAGTTCCGTCGTCCGGTCCGGATGCGTTTCCGCGTACGCCAGCCCGAGGACGCTCCCCCATGAACCGCCGAAGACCATCCAGTGTTCGATACCGAGATGCTCGCGCAACCGCTCGATGTCCTCGACGAGGTGCCAGGTCGTGTTGACCGAAAGATCCGCGTCCGGCGTGGCACAGTGCGGCGTGCTGCGGCCGCAGCCCCGCTGATCGAAAAGGACGATCCGATATCGCCCGGGGTCGAAGAGTCTGCGGTGTCTCTGGCCTGCTCCGCTGCCGGGGCCACCGTGCAGGAAGATCACGGGTTTGCCCCCGGGATCGCCGCATTCCTCCCAATAGATCTCATTGCCGTCACCGACGGGCAACATCCCTTGGACGTAAGGTTCGATTTCCGGGTAAAGGCCGAGCATGTCCGCCACTATGCCCCAAACACCAGCATGGAGGTTCGATGAAGGCTCGCCCCCACGTGACGCTGGAAGATGTCGCGCGCACCGCGGACGTGTCACTCGCGACAGCGTCCCGCGTACTCAACGGCACCGCCACCGTCCGGGGAGATCTCCGCGAACGGGTGATCGCCGCGGCCGCCGAGCTCTCCTACACCCCCAATGCTCACGCTCAGGCTCTGGCCGGTGGCTCACAGCCCACCGTGGGAGTGATCTGCCACGACGTCGGCGACCCG
Source organism: Amycolatopsis sp. NPDC051071 (assembly GCF_040682875.1). Taxonomy (NCBI): domain Bacteria; kingdom Bacillati; phylum Actinomycetota; class Actinomycetes; order Pseudonocardiales; family Pseudonocardiaceae; genus Amycolatopsis; species Amycolatopsis sp. NPDC051071. The sequence continues at coordinate 4,238 of NZ_JBFBBY010000090.1, forward strand.
TATTTCGCCGCCATCGCGGGTGGGGTCATGCGCGTGGCGAGTGAGAACGACCTTCTGGTGATGCTCGCGAGCACGTTCCGCGACCCGGCGAAGGAGGTCGCCTACGTCTCGACGCTGCGTGCCCAGCGCGCGTCGGCCATCCTGCTGATCGGTTCCGCCTTCGAGGACAAGGCGTGGGAAAAGGCGATGGCCGCCGAACTCGAGCCGTACCGGCGCGGCGGCGGGCAGGTCGCCGCGGTCAGCAGACACCGGGGACTCAAAGTGGACACCGTCCAGCCGGACAATCGCGGTGGCGGCGCCGAATTGGCGAAAGCGCTGCTGGACCTCGGGCACCGGCGCTTCGCCGTCCTCGCCGGGCCGCGCGAGCTGACGACCGTCGTCGACAGGCTCGGCGGTTTCGCGGCGGAACTGCTGGAGAACGACGTCGAACTCGCGGAGGACGACGTCGTCGAGGCGGCGTTCACCCGTGACGGCGGCTACGAGGCGATGGAGAAGATCCTCGCCCGGCCCAAGAAGCACCGGCCGACGTGCGTATTCGCGGTGACCGACGTGATGGCGATCGGCGCGATGGCCGCGCTGCGTGACGCGGGGGTCTCCGTACCCGGCGAGATGTCGATCGCGGGTTTCGACGACATCCCGGTAGTGCGCGATCTCACGCCGGCGCTGAGCACGGTCGCGCTGCCGCTGGAGAAACTGGGCGAACGGGCCATGGACCTGGCACTCAAGGCCTCACCCGGCACCCGGGCGCGCGTGGTGCGCCTGTCCGGCGAGGTCGTCCTGCGTTCCAGCACCGCCGCCCCCGCTCGCTGAGACCCTTGTGTGTGGCCCGCGCGGTGACTTACCGTGGGCCGAGAAAGCGCTTTCTCACGCACGCGCCACGGAGACTCGATGACCTTGATCGCCCTGCCCACCGCCGACGGCGGACTGGCGGAGTGGACGCCGCGGGGGGCGGAAACGCCCGCCAAACCCGCGTCGCCGCCGTCCTCCCGGATCGCCTACGCGGCCGCACACGTGGTCGCCGACCCACTCGCCGCCGCCGATCCCGAAGAAGGCGCGGTCCTGGACTGGGAGACGACGCTGGCCTTCCGCGAGCACCTGTGGTCTTGCGGTCTCGGCGTCGCCGAGGCGATGGACACCGCGCAGCGCGGGATGGGCCTGGACTGGGACACCACGAAGGAGCTCATCCGGCGCACCGGCGCACTCGCCGCCGGACGGCCTTGGGTGGCGGGTGTCGGCACCGACCAGCTTCCCGGCGGCGCCGCGACACCCGAGTCCATTGTGGACGCGTGGCGCGAGCAACTCGATCTGGTCGGCGAGGCCGGGGCGATCCCGGTCGTGATGGCGAGCCGGGCACTGGCCGCTTCGGCGTCCAGGCCGGAGGATTACCACGCGGCGTACGGGAAACTGCTTTCCGGCGCGGACCACCCGGTCTTGCTGCACTGGCTGGGCGAGCAGTTCGATCCCTCGCTCGCCGGCTACTGGGGACACGCCGATGTCCGCGAAGCCGCCAAGGAACTGGGCAGGCTCTGCGCCGGCCACGCGGGCGCGATCGCGGGGGTGAAGGTGTCGGTGCTCGACGCGTCGATCGAGACCGAGTTCCGCCGGGCGCTGCCCGAAGGCGTCAAGTGCTACACCGGTGACGACTTCAACTACCCGGAGCTGATCGCCGGGGACGACCAGGGCCACAGCGAAGCACTCCTGGGCATTTTCGACGCCATCGCCCAGGTCGCCGGCGCCGCGCTCGCACGGCTCGACGACGGCGACACCGCCGGATTCCGCGGCCTGCTGGACCCGACGGTGGCACTCAGCCGGGCGATCTTCCGCGCACCCACCAGGAACTACAAGACCGGCGTCGTCTTCCTCGCCTACCTGAACGGGCATCAGGACCACTTCCGCATGGTCGCGGGCCGCGAGTCGGCGCGGTCGATCACGCATCTGGCCGAACTGCTGCGCCTGGCGGACGCCGCCGGAGCGCTCACGGATCCGGAACTCGCCGTGGCACGGATGCGGCCGCTGCTGGCCGCGGCGGGGGTGTCCTGATGGACCGGTTGAGCCTGAACCAGATCACCACCAAGGCCTGGTCGCTGCCCGAAGCGGTCGCGGGCTGCGCCGAGGCGGGTGTCCGCTGGATCGGCCTGTGGCGGGACAAGGTCGCCGAGACCGGCGTCGACGAGACGGCCCGGCTGCTCAAGGAGTACGACGTCGGCGTCTCCTCGCTGTGCCGCGGTGGTTTCTTCACCGGGGTCACCCCGGAAGGGTCCCCTGTGGACGGTGTCGCGCAGACCCGGGAGGCGATCGACGAAGCCGCCGCGCTGGGTGCGGGCGTCCTCGTCCTGGTCGTCGGCGGCGTGCACGGCGACCTCGCGACGTCGAGGCAGCGGGTCGCCGACGCGGTCGGCGAGCTGGCGCCCTACGCCGGGGAACGCGGGGTCCGGCTCGGCCTGGAGCCCCTGCACCCTATGCAGTGCGCCGAGCGGTCTGTGCTGTCCACTGTGGACCAGGCGCTGGTGATCGCGCTGGAGCACCCCGCCGAGCAGGTCGGCGTGATCGTCGACGAGTTCCACGTGTGGTGGGACCCGCGGATCGAGGAGTCGATCGCGGCGTCGGCAGGACGGATCGCCGGATTCCATGTCTGCGACCAGAAAGTGCCGCTGACCGACACTCTGCTCGGCCGCGCGCTGCCCGGTGACGGCCCGATCGACCACCGGCATCTGAAGGCGTGCGTCGAGGCGGCGGGCTACACCGGGCCGATCGAGGTCGAGGTGTTCGACGCCGACCTGTGGCGCCGTCCCGGCGGCGAGGTGCTCGCGGAGACCGTCAAGGCCTACCGGGACCACGTTTCCTGACGAAGGTCAGGGGCGGCCGCCGCCCTGGTGGCTTCCGTGCCGGCGCGATGCTCCCTCGCCTGAGCCTCGACGCAGGCTCACGGGGCGCCCGACCGGAGGCGCCTGACCGGTCCTTTCGCGCCGCACCGTGTGGATTTCGGGTCATCTGACGCGTCGAAATCCACACGGTCGCGCCACAAGGTCCGGTGACAGCTCGCTAGGCAACGGCCACTACCTCGACCAGTTCACCTACGCCTAACACGCGAAGCGCGGGATCACGAAAAGAGCAAGGGACCTTTGCTATCGCCTAGGCCACAGGTTGTGGGTGGCAGGCCTCGCGGCAGGCACGGGTAGTGGGCCGAAGCGGAAAACCCAAGGAATGAACGGTCCGTTCAGTAACACGGAGGGTGTGCGCCTAGACCGCCGTAACGCTCTGTCCTTTATGGACATACAGCCGGAGGCGCACAGGAAACCGTTAGCGCCCTGTTACAGAAGAGGTGGCGTTCGTAACGTCTTGGCCGGAAAGAACAGTGTTCAACGGTTAAGCTCCCCCGCATGCCGAAACTGCTGGTGGTGGAAGACGACGACGCGATCGGCGGCGTCCTCGAATCGACCCTCCGCCTCCACGGTTACGAAGTCTCCTGGCAGCGCGACGGCCGCACCGCGCTCGCCGCCGCGGCGGCCGACGACATCGACTTCGTCCTGCTCGATCTCGGCCTGCCGGATCTGGACGGCGTCGAGGTCTGCCGACGGCTGCGTGCCGCGCTCCCCGGCGCCGTCCTGGTCATCCTCACCGCCCGGCAGGAGGAAATGGACGTCGTCGTGGGCCTGGAGGCGGGGGCCGACGACTACCTCACCAAACCCATCCGCCTCGGCGAGCTCCTCGCCAGGGTGCGGGCGCATCTGCGGCGTGGGACGGCCCCGCCGGAGAGCAGGCCGGCGATCGCCATCGGGCATCTGCGGGTGGACACCGCCGGTCGCCGGGTCAGCATCGGCGGCCGGGAGATCCCGTTGCGGGCCAAGGAGTTCGATCTGCTCGCCCGGCTGGCCGAACAGCCGGGTGTCGCGGTCAGCCGGGACACCCTGATGTCGGAGGTGTGGGACGCGCACTGGTACGGCTCCACGAAAACCCTCGACGTCCACATCGCCGCGCTGCGGCGGAAACTGACCGAGTGTTCGCCGTCTCCCGAGCAGGCACCCCGGATTTCCACCCTGCGGGGCCACGGCTACCGCCTGGAACAGCCCTTCGAGGCTCAGTAGTCGCGGAGGTCGGAGACCTCGTCACGGGCGGCGAGTTGCGCGATCCGCGCAGACGCCACCACACACGACACGATCACCACCGCCGCGAGCAGCCCGAAGTACGTATGCGGGAAGGCGTCCCACTCCATGGGGGTGAAGAGGACGAACAGGACCCCCAGCAGATGTCCGGCGACCAGTCCCCCGCCGCCGACGATCAACGCGTCACCCGCGATGAACGTGGCCACCTGACGGCGTTTCCCGCCGAGGGTACTCACGATCAGCAGGTCGCGGCGGCGTTCGTTGAGCGCCAGCCCGAACGACGGCCCCGCCGAGGCGGCCGCGAGGACGAGGGACGCCGCCAGGTCCATCTTGGCCGCGCCGCAGCCGTCCTTGGTGAGCGCGGTCGAGATCGAGAACGCCACCGCCAGCGCGACCAGCACCACCGAACGCGCCAGCAGCGCGCTCCGCCACGAAATGGACAACGCGAGCACACCGGCGAGCCCGGACACGAGCGGCCTGAGCACCCCGCCGATGAACCGTTTTCCCTTGCGCAGTCCCAGCTCCACCAGCCGCCACAGCAGCATCGTGCCGCCGGCCCAGCCGAGCAGCGGCCAGAAGAACGCGAGTGCGAGCAGGGCGAAGTCGACGCCGTAGGGCGACCACCATGGCGGCCCGTCTTCGCCGGGTTCGAAATACCACTCGCGCAGCACCGGTGGCAGGACGGTGAGTGCCGCGACGAGCAGCCCCGCGGCCAGCAGGAGAACGATTTCCCGGCCGAGAGAAACGCCGGGCTGGATCAGGAAACCGGTCGCCAGCGACAGCAGGATCCCGAGGACGCCACCCGCCAGCCCGGCGACCGCGGCTTCGGCCGAGGCCAGCCCGAGCACCTGCCCGCCGGTCGCGCCGCGGGCACGCAACAGGTCCTGATCCGTACGCAGCGAGCGGTCCGACGGGGCGGTGATCAGCACGACGAGCACCGTCGCCGGAACCCACGGCGGCGCCGGGAGCCCCACCCAGCCGTGCACCGCGAGCAGCAAAACCACGATCGCGACCCCGGCCGCGGGCACCCCGAGCCGGGCGGGGCGCACTCGCGCGATCCCGCCGACCCACAGCGCCATCCCGGCCAGCCCGGACATTCCGGCCATCACAGGTCCCGCACCAGCTTCCCGTCCACCATCGTCCAGCGGTCGCCGAACAACCCGTCCGGGGCGGGCTCGGCGGTGGCGACCAGCAACCCGGCGGCCAGCCGGTCCGCCGCGTGCACGAGCCTGCCCAGCAGCCGCTCCCCGGCAGGCCGGTCCAGCCAGCCGGCCGGGTCGTCGGCGAGGATCAGTTTCGGGGCGGGTGCGAGTGCCCTGGCGAGAATGGCCAGCCGGATCTGCTCCCCGGTCAGATCACGCGGCGCCTTCTTCGCGAGACCGGCGAGCCCGACCAGCTCCAGTGCGTTGTCGACGGCGTCACGGACGGCGGTGCCGGTCCGGCCGGCGAGGACCAGTGGCAGGGCGACGTTGAGCCGGACGTCGAGATCACGCAGCAGGCCGCCGTCCTGCAGCACCAGCCCGATCAGGTCGGGTCCCGGCGGCGACGGCGCGAACGCGGGCCAGTCGATCGTGCCTGCCGTCGGCTTCTTCATCCCGGCGAGCAGATGCAGCAGCGTCGTCTTCCCTGTCCCGGCCCGGCCGGTCACCACCGCCCGGGTCTCCGCGGCGATCTCGCAGCTGACGCCGTGCACCGCCACCACCGCGGTCAGTCCGGTGCCATAGGTGTGCGCCAGTTCGTTCGTGCGGACCAACGGTACCGTCACGCCACTCTCACGATCCGGTGCGCGGCCGCCGCGATGCCGGGATCACGGGTCGCCACGACGACGGCCGTCCCCCGGCACGCGACCGCGCGCAGCAGGTCCATGAGTTCGAGGGCGGCGAGGCCGTCGAGTTCGCCCGCCGGTTCGTCGGCGACGACGACCTCCGGCGTGCCGGCGAGGGCGACGGCGACCCCGGCCCGTGCGCCTTCCATGATCGACAGTGTGCCCGGATACGCGTCGCCACGCCCGGCCAGCCCGGTCAGTTCCAGCAGGCCTGCGACGTTTTCCGGGGTACGGCGGGTGGCGAGCCTTCCCGCCAGCAGCACGTTCTGCTCGACGGTGAGGTGCCCGAAGAGGTTCCCGCGTCTGAGCAGCACTCCGACCCCGGGGCCACCGGCGGGGAGATCACCGCCTCCGGAGGGCAGCACGGCCACACACTCGCCCGGGACGGCGTACCGGACGAGGGGGACGGATCCGGGCCCCGGGCCTGCCATGACGGCGGCACGTCGGCGCATGGCCCCAAGGTAAAGCGAACGGGGTCAACATCGCCTTGATCCCAGGTCAACGGACGGCAAAAAATCGTGTCGGGCGGGTGATCCTCGCCCCGGTCGGCCACACTGTCGACCGTGCGCCGCCGGATCGTGTCCCTCACCGTGCTGGCCGCGGTGCTGGCGATCACCCTCTTCGGGGTGCCACTGGCCCTCGCGGTCGCCAAGTTCCACGAGGGCGCGTCGGCCCACGACCTCGAACGGGCCGCCGACACCGTCGCCCTCGACGTGACCGGCGACCTCGCCAACGGCCGCGTCCCGGAACTCAAACCGGCGAAGCCCGACGAGGACGAGCGCCGGATCCGCGGCATCAAGATCGCCGTCTACACCCCGACCGGCAGGCTGCTGGCAGGCGACGGCCCGGCGACCGCCGACGACCTCGTGCGCCAGGCGCACCAAACCGACATGGCGATCGGGACGCTCGGCGACGAGGTGGTCCTCACCATCCCGGTGCTCAGCGGCGCCTCGCTGGTGGGGGTGATCCGCGCCGCCCATCCGAGAATCGAACTGGACCGGCGGATCTGGCTGACCTGGCTGAAGATGGCCGGTCTCGGCGTCGTCGCGATCGGGACGAGCTGGCTGATCGGACGCCGGATCGCCACCCGGCTCGCGCGGCCGCTGGAGGATCTGGCCGACACCGCCGAACGCCTCGGCGAGGGCGATTTCACCGTACGCACGCGCCGCACCGGCGTCCCCGAGATCGACCAGGTCGCCGAGGCACTCGACGTCACCTCGGCCCGTATCGGCGAGACACTGGAACGCGAGCGGACCTTCTCCTCCGACGCCTCCCACCAGCTGCGGACCCCGCTGACCGGGCTGCGGCTGCAACTGGAGGCGGCGCTGGAAAGCCCGGATCGCGATCCCTACGCGACGATCCGCGACGGCATCGTCTCGGCCGACAGGCTGGAACGCACCATCGACGACCTGCTGGCGCTGGCCAAGCAGACCAGGGCCCCGCGTGCCCTGCTCGACCTGGGGAAACTTTTCGAGGAGGTCCGGCAGACCTGGCACGGCCTGCTCGCCGGACGCGGCAGGGCATTGCGGATCAGCGGCCGCGAGGCGCTGCCGGCGAGGGCGGCGGACGCGGCCGTACGGCAGGTGCTCGCCGTCCTGCTGGACAACGCGGCGGCACACGGGCGCGGCACGGTGAGCGTCCTCGCCCGCGACGCCGGGGACGCGCTGGCCATCGACGTGAGTGACGAAGGCGTCATCGCGGACGGGCACGATCCGTTCGTGACCAGGGAAGAGACCGAAGAGCGGGAAGGCAACGGGATCGGGCTGCGGCTGGCGCGGAGCCTTGCCGAGGCGGAAGGCGGGCGGCTGCGGCTGACCAGCCCGTCACCGACGACGTTCACGCTGCTCTTGCCCGCCGAGCGCCCGGCGCCGTAAGAAGGCCCGGGCCTGGCGAGCTAGGGGGGGTTACTCGCCAGGCCGGGCCGGTAGGAGGCAAACGCGCCCCGACAGCGCGCACGGCATGCCACCTGAATGAAGACGGTAAAGACCAACGGGCCAACAGACGGTACACGCCGGATTAACTGACACTTTGCTTTTGAATGTCACAGCGTTTTGGCTGGTGAAAGGGGCCGGAGCGACCGTCCGGCCAGGCTGAATCGACCGTGGGAAGATACGACGTATGAGCACGGAGCCGGCACCGAGATGGCGAAGACTGGAACCGGACGAGCGTAAGGAGCAGATCTTCGCCTGCGCTGCCCGGCTTTTTGGGGACCGGCCCTATTCGGAAGTGTCCACATCGGACATCGCGGCCGAGGCCGGGGTGGCGAGAGGCCTGATCAACCACTACTTCGGCACGAAGCGGGAACTGTATCTGGAGATCATCCGGCGGGCGCTGACCGTGCCGCGTCTCGCCGTCGAGATCCTCCCCGAGGGCCCGCTCGAACTCCGCGCCGACGTCGCCATCGACTGGTTCCTGGACATGGTCACCAGCCAGGAGAAGATGTGGCTGGCCGCGATCGCGCCGGAGGGCATCGGCCGGGACCTCGAAGTCGAGCAGATCCTCGAAGAAGCCGATCGGGAATCGGCGGATCGCGTCCTCGAAGCGGTCGGGCTGTCCCGCGAGAGCGAGCACGGCCAGGTGTTGAACGCGCTGGTCCGCGCGTTCGGCGGGATGGTCAAGGCGGCGGGCCGTGAATGGCTCGTGCGTGGTGCGCTCAATCGCGAACAAGTGCACACGCTGCTCAGCAAGTCACTGGTCACCTTGGTCGGTGAGGTCTTTCCCGAGATCCAGCGCGCCGCACCGCGGCACTGACAGCGCTGACAGCTCTGGCAGTACTGACGGCACTGACGGCACTGACGGCAAGTACCGGAGAAGCCCCCGGCACCGCGAGGGGGAGGTTGGTGCCAGGGGCCTCTCCGACCGGCGGCGGACCACCGGTATCCCTCCACACTACGCCGAGTCGCTGTTACGGACCTGTCGAACTTCGAAGGCGGGTTCCCGCCTCACCCAGCTGGGCGAGGCGATGCTCCAGCCCGTCGAGACAGCGTTCGACAGCGTAGGCGTAGAGCCGTTCGTAGTAGCCGGCCGCGAGGTCGGGATCGACGACCAGCGCCGCGATCGACTCACCCAGCGCCGCCATCCCCGGCAGGTCCTCGCGGTCGCGGTACGCCGCGTAGCCTTCGGACCGCTCGAGTTGCAACGCCATCGCGCTCTCGCGGTCGTCCTCCATCGCGACGAACTGGCAGGCGGTGGCGAGCAGCAGGTTGTAGGCGAACGGGGCCTCGCCGCCGAATCCGGCCGCGAGCAGACGGCCGATACCGGCGTCCATGGTCGGCACGGCGGCCACGACCGACGGCCCGAACAGGGCCAACCGTCGCGCCGAACCGGGATAGCCGCGCAGCACCGTCCGCACGGTCGGCAGGAACTCGCCGAACCACGCCCGCCACGGCAGCGTCACGTCGGGCAAGGTCAGCCGTCCGACCACGCGGTCGAGTACCGCGACGACGACGGCGTCCCGGTCGCCGACGTGGTGGTAGACCACCGCGGGGTAGGCGTCGACCGCGGCCGCGAGCTGCCGCAGCGTCCAGTTCTCCAGGCCGGACTCCGCCGAAAGCTCCAGTGCGGCGTCGACGATCCGGTCCTTGGTGACCGCCGGCCGTCCGGAAGCCGCGCGCGACCGTGGCCGGGAACCCGCGTCTTCGGAGAAAGTCGGCATACGGGCTACCGTATCCGCAGTCAGGTGGTCCAATAGCGGGGGCTTCCGGCAGGATTGGCGGCATGCCCCGTGCCCGCGTGAACGGCCTCGAACTCGAGTACGACACCTTCGGCTCTCCCGAGAATCCGCCGATCGTCCTGGTCATGGGGCTCGGCGCCCAGATGGTCACCTGGGAGACCGGCTTCTGCGGACTGCTCGCCGATGGCGGTTTCCACGTCGTCCGGTTCGACAACCGCGACATCGGCCTCTCGACCTATCTGGACGACCTTCCGGTACCGGACCTCGCCGCGCTCGCGGCGGGAGACCTGACGTCGGTGCCGTACACGCTGTCCGATCTCGCGTCCGACGTCACCGGGCTGGTCGACGCGCTCGGTGCCGGGCGCGCGCACGTCGTCGGCGCGTCGCTGGGCGGGATGATCGCGCAGCAGCTCGCGATCGACTCGCCGGATCGGCTGCTCAGCCTCACATCGATCATGTCGACCACCGGGGATCCTTCGGTCGGGAATCCGGAACCGGCGGCGCTGGCCGGGCTGACGCGGCCGCCCGCCACCACCCGTGAGCAGGCGATCGAGGACGGCGTCGCGTGGTTCAGGCTGGTGGGTTCGCCGGGGCATCCGTCCGACGAGGAGTTCCTCCGGATGAAAGCCACCCGCAACTACGACCGGGCGAATCATCCGGCGGGCACCCTGCGGCAGGCCGCCGCCGTCGTCGCGTCCGGCGATCGCACGGCGAAACTGCTCGAGGTCCGCGTTCCGACACTCGTCATCCACGGCGAAAGCGATCCGCTGATCAACGTCAGCGGCGGCAAGGCGACCGCGGAAGCGATCCCGGGTGCCGAGTTGCTGCTGCTCCCCGGTATGGGGCACGAATTGCCGCGGCAGCTGTGGCCCACGATCGCCGCCGCGATCATCGAGCACGCGCGTAAGGCCTAAGGCGTCAGGCGTCAGGATTTCGTCAAGAAGTCCGGCGGCCGCGTAGAAAACCCGTTCACGCTCGCGACATGACCGGTGACGCGGAGTTCTCTCTGTGTATGAGGAATCCCGAGTGCTTCGGTTTCCCGTTCGGTTGCGTGGCCATCGTCGGCGCGGCCTCGCTCGCCGGTCTGCTGGGTTCGCCGCGACATCCCGGTATTTCCTTGGCGGCACTGGGTTTCGTCGTGTTCGTCACCGGAGCTGTGACCCGCGCGGCCGCCGCGGCCGGGACGGCAGCGATCGCCTGGGGTGTCCATTCAGGATTCACCGTCGGGACGCTCGGCGAGTTGCAGTTCTCCCCCGAGACCGGCGTCGCCGCCGTCGTCTTCCTCGGCGCGACGACGACCGGGGCGCTGGCCGGGGCGGCCCGGCGCGGCCGGTGGGTTCAGCGGGCGACGACCATCGTGACGACGGTCATGAAGGATCCGCCGACGTTCAAGGTCAGCACGTTCCGCGCACCCTCGACCTGAAACGGCCCGGCGGTGAAGGGAATTTCAACCACGGGAAGGTTCCAGCTGGTCCGCCCGGACCCAGGTCGCGTGAAAACCGAGCGGGACACGCTGGGGCAGCAGGACCCTGGCCACGGGTCCGGCGGCGAGTTCGGCGGCGTCGAAGATGTCCAGCTCCGAGCGCCCCTCACGCTCGTCCTGGACGAACGTCACCAGATAGCCGTCGTCGGAATCGGCGGCCGCGCCGTCGCGAGGAGCGAACGGCGCCTCACTGCCCCACCTGCCCTCGCCGAACCGATATTCGGTCTTGGAGCCGTCACGATTGTCGTAACAGACCAGGCCGTCGAATTTGAGCGTCGACTCCGGCGAGATGTGCACCGCGTAGGAGAAGCGGTTCCGGCCGCCGACCACCCTCGAGTCGACGGTCGGGAATTCGGTGTTGTCGTCGTCGAGCCGGTCTTCCACGCACAGCCCCGTCCGCAGGTTGAACCGGTAGCGGTGCGGTGAGGCGTCCAACCTCAGGTACGAAAGCATCTTGGCGAGCGGGGTGTGCGCGTCAGCACGCGGCTGCGGACGCTGGACGCGGCAGACGTCGAGGACGATTTCCTCGCCCTGCTCCCACGAGTTGACGACGTGGTAGATGTAGCACGGGCTGGCTTCGAACCAGCGGATCTGGCTACCGCCACCGTAGCGCGGCAGCACCCCGAACCGGCTCGGCAGCGAGCGGTCGAAAAGGAGCTTGTGCCGTCCGTTGCGTGCCGCTTCCAGGTCTTGGACCAGCGGAAGGTCCATCAGGATGGCGTAGTTCTCGGTGATCGCCATGTCGTGCGGCAGGCGGGGGCCGGGGAGTTCGATCTCGGTCGTGTTCACGACCTTGCCGTCCGCGCTGACCACGCCGTAGCGCAGGTACGGCGGACGCGGCCCGTAGTCGAACCAGAACATCTCGCCGGTGCGCTCGTCGACCTTCGGATGCGCCATCATGTCGCCGACAAGCGTGCCGAGGAAGTCTTCGGCGCCCAGTGTCTCCAGCGAAAGCGGGTCGACCGCGTACGGCGTGCCGCACATATACCAGGTGGCGAGCAGCTTCCCCCGGTGGAAGATCAGGTCGGTGTTGCCGCTGTCCTTGACGTTGAGGCCGTGACCGTTGCCGAACGGGTTGCCCTTGGGCGACTCCATGACGCCCTTCCAGAGCGCCTTGCCCGCCTCGGATTCGGCCTCGAAGGCCTTGGTGCGGACCCAGCGGTTGCGGTAGCGCGCCTTGCCGTTCTCCAGGTGGACGGCGTGGATCATGCCGTCGCCGTCGAACCAGTGGTAGCGGCCTTCCGGCGCGAACCGGGGGTTGGGCCCGTTACGCAGGTACACGCCGTTGAGGTCGGCGGGGATCTTGCCGATGACCTGCAGATCACTCGCGTCGATCTCTTCGCCGACCGGGGCGTAGACACCCATCAGATACGGGTTGACCTCGGGTTCACCGGTGGCCGCGGCCACCATGATCGGTTGCTCGGAGGTGCTCGTCATCGGCTGTCTCCCCGGTGGGTTTCAAGCGTGGTTCGCGTTGACCGATTGGCTGAGACACTATCGTGCAGAGGCTTTTCCTGCGCTTTCGCCGTTATGAGGAACTCCGGGTGCGGTTCGGCGGTCCGGTGCGGCCGCCCGGCCCCGGGAGGTGACGAAATCGACTCGCCAACCGGGTTGGTTCCTGACAGGCTGGGATCGTCACATGTCGTCACCTCGGAGGTAGCAATGACTGAACCGGCACCGTCCCCCACGGAGGGCGAAGAGGACGACACCAAACGCAAGTTCCGCGAGGCGCTGGAGCGCAAGCAGGCGCAGTCCCGCTCCGGCTCGGCCCACGAGAACGCCGGCGGTAAGAACCTGCACGCACACGGCCCCGCCGCGAACAAGCGCACCTTCCGTCGCAAGAGCGGCTGAGTCCGCGCGGCACTGCCCGTAGACGCTATGAACGGCCCGTTACTCGCGAAATTCGCGAGTAACGGGCCGTTCTTAGCGTTCAGAGTTACACCGTCAGGATCGACCGGAGGCCGCCCACCTCGGTCATCCGGCGCTCGGCCAGCCGGTCGGCCGCTGTCGCCGGTGGCACGCCGTCGGCCTTGGCCAACGCGAACACCGCCTTGGTGGTGTCGAAGATCGCCGTCGTCCTGCGCTTCGCCCGCGCGAAGTCGAACCCGTGCCGCTCGTCGTCGACCTGGATCACGCCACCGGCGTTGACCAGGTAGTCCGGCGCGAACAGGATGCCGCGGTCGTCGAGTTGCTTGCCGACGCCGGAATGCGCGAGCTGGTTGTTGGCCGCGCCGCACACGATCTTGGTGCGGAGCTCGGCGGCCGTCTCGTCGGTGAGCACGCCACCCAGCGCGCACGGCGCGAAGACGTCGAGTTCGGTGCGCATCAGCGTGTCGAGATCGTCGGCGACCTCGACTCCGGGGTACGCCGCACGGGTGCGTTCGATGGCGGCCGGCGAGACGTCGGTGATGACCACCTGCGCGCCCGCTTCGATCAGATGCCCCACGAGGATGTGCCCGACCTTGCCGACACCGGCGACTCCGACCTTACGACCCGCGAGGTCCGGGACACCCCACACGGCGTCGGCCGAAGCACGCATGCCCTGGTAGGTGCCGAAAGCGGTGAGCACCGAGGAGTCGCCGGCGCCGCCGTTCTCCGGCGAGCGGCCGGTGACGAACTCCGACTCGCGGGCGACGATGTCCATGTCCTGCACGTAGGTGCCGACGTCGCAGGCGGTGATGTAGCGGCCGCCCAGTGTCTGGACGAAACGGCCGAAGGCGCGAAGCAGCGCTTCGGTCTTGTGCTTATGGGGATCGCCGATGATGACGGCCTTGCCGCCACCGAGGTCGAGCCCGGCGAGGGCGTTCTTGTAGGCCATCCCCTTCGACAGCGCGAGGACGTCGGCCAGCGCCGCGTCCTCGGATTCGTAGGGGTAGAACCGGGTTCCGCCGAGCGACGGCCCCAATGCCGTCGAGTAGATCCCGATGATGGCCTTCAGGCCGGTGGCCTGGTCTTGGCAGAAGACGACCTGCTCATGGCCGGTACCATGGCCGAACACTTCGGTCACTGTGGTGACTCCTTGTCACTGGAGTGCACGCCGCTTGTGGCGGACATGCGAAGTTCCTCAGATCAAGGCACGGTCCCCGCGCGAAGGTCGTCCGGCGGCGACAGTGCCACATCCGCAATCTAGCGGACGATCTCGTCCAGGACGCGGAGCGCGGTGTCGAGCTGACCGTCGGACAGGTACGGGGCCGGGCCGAACCGCAGGAACGCGCCGCGGCTGTCGGTCCGGACCCCGCGTTCGGCGAGGGCGGCCTGCAACGCACCGGCGTTCGCGCATTTCAGCGACAGGAAGCCGCCGATGCGGTCCAGTGGCGTCTCCCGGTCACGGGTGATGACGTCTTCTGGCAGGCCGAGTTTGTCGAAACCCTCGGCGAGGAAGCCGACCTGATGCCGCGAGACCTCCCGCAGGAACTCGGGAGTGAGCCCTTGTTCGGCGAAGAACCGGAAGACGCGCGCGCCCCGGTAGTGGCTCGTCGGGTCGTAGGTCGCTCCGGCGAACCGGTCAGATCCGGAGGCGTAGGCGACTTCGCCGGGCCGGCGCTCGTCCGCGAGCGCGCCGAATTCGGCGTACCAGCCGGTGACGACCGGCCGGAGTTCCTGCGCGTGCGCGGGCATCCGCAGGAAGCAGTTGCCTTCACCCAGCTGGAGATACTTGTAGCCGCCGCCGAGCACCCAGGCGTTGGTGAGCCCGAGGTCGTGCAACGAGAACGGGACGACGCCGAGCGCGTGGTAGGCGTCGACGACGAGGTTCACCGACTGCTTGAGACAGACGTCGGCGAGGTGGGCCAGCCCCGGCACCAGCCGGGAGGTCTCGAACAGCACCGCCGAAACGAGTACCGCGGCCGTGTCCTCGGTGACCTCGGCGGCGACACGTTCGGCCAGGGTGGCGACCGGCGCCGAGGGGACGCGGACCACCTCGACACCTTCCTCAGCCAGCCGGGCCAGTTGACGGCGCAGCGTGTGGAACTCGCCGTCGGTGGTGATCAGTCGCGGGCGGCGCCGCAGGTCCATTGCCGACAGGAACCGGATCACCAGGTCGTGCGTGCTGGCGCCGAGTGCGATGGCGCCATGCGGGTCGGCGAGCAGCGCGCGGAACCCGGCGCGTAGCTCGTCGGCCTTCGCGAAGGCCCGCTCCCACTTCGTGTCGACCTCTTCGGCCGCGTCGGCGAAGGCTTCGAGAAGCCCCTCCTCGGCGACGTCCGGCCAGGCCTGGTGGGAATGCCCGGTCAGCAGGATCCGTTCCGCCACACCGAATTTCGTGTAGTGCACCGCGAGCGCGTTGGGATCACGCCGCAACTCGTCCAGGTTCGTCAAAGCCGGCTCCGTACCGCCCAGAGGTCCGGAAACATCGGGCGGAAAAGGGTCGAACGCAGATAGGCAGCGCCCGGCGAACCCCCCGTCCCAATCTTGTCTCCGATGGTGCGCTCGACCATCTTCACGTGCCGATACCGCCACTCCTGCATCCCTTCGTCCAGGTCGACCAGGTGCTCCGCCACGACAGACGGCCCGGTGTCATCGCGATAAACCTGCAGCAGAACCTCTTGGAGCGCTGGAGAGGGTTCGAGTGGCTTGGAGACATCGCGCCCGGTCGGGACGGCGTACTCCTTGACCGCGAGATACGTGACGAAGGAGTCGAAGAGCGACGGCTTGGACATCGCACCGGCGATCCGGGCACGCTGCTCACCGCCTTCGGGGTAATGCGCGAAGACCCGCTCGTCCCGGCGGCCGAGCACGGCCTCGAGTTCGCGGAATTGAGCCGACTGGAACCCGCTCGAAGCGTCGAGTCGCGCACGGAAACTGGTGAACTGGCTCGGAGTCATCGTCTCGAGCACATCGATCTGCGCGACCACCACCTTGAAGATAGTCAGAATCCGCCTCAGCGTGCGGATGGCGTGAGCGGTGTTACCCGCCTCGAGTTGCTCCTGCAGGTAAAGCGCCTCGTGGAGAACTTGTTTGAACCAAAGTTCATACACTTGGTGGATCACGATGAAGAGCATTTCGTCGTGTTCATCGGATCGCGGATGCTGCGCGTCGAGCACTTCGTCCAGCGAAAGGTAGGACGTGTAACTCATTGCGGCCTGGGTGTCATTCATTTTTCGGTCACCTCATCGAAATGGCGTTGCGCCGCCGGGGCCAGCGCTTGGTACAGATCATGGAAAAGTTCGACCGCGGCCGCCCGGCTCGGCGGAGCGGGCACCAGCCCGACCGGGAGTTCCGGATCGAGCGACGGGAAGGCGCGAAAGGTGTGCGTCAGCCAGGTTCGGACTCCGAATGCCTCGGCGTCAGGCAGGTCGCCTGAATAGCCGCCGAACTCTCGGACGAACGCGTCGTAACGCGCGGCGAGGCCGTCGAGGTTCCAGGCGCGGGCGGCGAACCGCCGGACGTCGAGACCCGCCGACGGTTTGCCGAGCATCAGCCCGGCGTGTTCGGAGACGTCGAGTTCGGTCAGCAGCGCGAGTACTTCTGCCTCGCGGTCGTGCGGCGCGATCCAGGTGCCGTCCTGCACGGGGCCGAAGCCGAGGAAGCGCAACCGTCGCACCAGCCGTTCCCGCGCCTGGCGGCGGCTTTCCGGGATGCTCTGCCACAGCACGGTCCACTCGCCGACTTCGCGGTCGCGGCGGCCGAGGGAGAAGATGCGGCGGTCGCCGTCTTCCAGCAACGCGATCGTGCGGCGGGTCAGCGAGTAGTGGACGAGCCTGCCCGCCTTATGTCTCGCGAGCAGGTCGCGGCGGGCGAGCCTGGCCAGCGCGATCCGCGCGGCGCCGTCGGAGAAACCCAGCCCGGCCAGTACGGCGACCAGGCCACCGGACCAGACACGGCGGCTCTCGCGCGGCGACACGTAGGTGCCGAGCAGGGTCATCACCAGTTCCTGGGGACCTGGCTCACCGTGGGACGCGGCCGATTCGAGCATGCGGGCAACTCTATACACCCCAGGCCGCTGCGGTGTAGCTTGATTCGAGTGACGTACTTCGCGGATTTGAGCTCGCGCCAGGTCGCGGCGCTCGCGTCCAGTGAGCGTGTCCCCGTGCTGCTGCTGCCGGTGGGTGCCGTCGAACCGCATGGGCCGCACGCGCCGCTGGGCACCGATCCCCTGATCTCACGCGGGATGTGCGAACGCGCGGCCGCGCGGCTGGCGGCCGATCCCGGCCTGCGTGTGCTGATCCTGCCGGAGGTGCCCTACGGCGTGACGCGGTTCGCGGCCGGGTTCGCGGGAGGCATCTCGATCGGCGAGGAAACCCTGCACACCCTGCTGACCGAGATTTGCGGCGCGCTCGTCGAGCAGGGACTGTCCCGGATCCTGCTGGTCAACAACCACTTCGAGCCCGCGCATCTGGCCGTGTTGCGGCGGGTGGCGGAGACCGACGGCGTGGGCCTCGTCGACCTGGTCCGCCGCCGGTACGCGGCCCGGCTCACCGGCGAATTCCGCTCCGGGGAATGCCACGCCGGGCAGTACGAGACGTCGCTGGTGCTCGCCGACCGGCCCGACCTGGTCGATGCCACGATCCAGCGCGATCTGCCCGCGGTCCACGTCGACCTGGCGCGAGGCGGGGTCACGGACTTCGCGTCGGCCGGGATGACCGAGGCCTACTGCGGAACCCCCGCCAAGGCGACCGCCGAGGAAGGCGAGCAGACCTTCTCGGTGCTCACCGACATCCTGGTCGAAGCGATCCGGGAGCTGGTATGACCTTCAACCTGGCGACCCATTTCGTCGACCGGCTCCCCGGCACGCGGACGGCGCTGGTGTGCGGTGACGAGGAGGTCACCTACGCGGAACTGGCCGCGCTGGTGAACCGGGCCGGGAACGTGCTGCGTGACCTGGGTGTCCGAAGTGGACAGCGGGTCCTGCTGGCACTGAACGACAGTGTCGAGTTCGTCGCGGTCTGGTACGCGGCGCAGAAGATCGGCGCGGTCACCGCCGAGGTCTATTCCTTCTTGCAGCCCAAGGATTACGCGTACTACCTCAAGTACACCGAAGCCGTAGTAGTCATCGCCGACGCGTCCACGTTGCCCGCCTTGCGCGAGGCCGGGGCGCGGAACCTGCTGGTGATCGGCGAGGTCTCCTTGGCACCCGGCGAGCACTCGTTCGCCTCGCTGGTCACTGCGGCCTCCCCTGAACTCGAAGCCGCGCCGACCGCACTGGACGACGTCGCGATCTGGAAGTTCACCACCGGCAGCACGGGTTCGCCCAAGGCGTGCGTGCATCCGGCACGCAGCGCGCTGGAGAGTTTCGAGCGGTACGCGCTCGGCGTACTCGACCTGCGCGAGGACGACCGCGTGCTGGCCGTGCCGAAGCTGTTCTTCGGCTACGCGCGGGATCTGACCGCGTTGTTCCCGTTCGGCGTCGGCGCGTCCGGGATCGTTTTTCCCCAGCGCAGTACCGCGGAGCTGCTGTTCTCGCTGATCGAGCGCTACCGGCCGACGATCCTGGTGAACGTGCCGACCATGATGAGCGCGATGATCGCCTCCCCCGCGGCGGCAGGAGTGGACATGAGCTCTCTCCGGCTCGCGACGTCCGCGGGTGAGGCGCTGCCGTCGGAGCTGCATCGCAAGTGGGACAACCTGTTCGGCGTCCCGGTGATCGACGGCATCGGCTCTTCGGAGGCATACCACATCTACCTTTCCAACGTCCCCGGCGCGCAGCGGGCCGGCAGCCTTGGCCGCGAGGTCCCCGGCTACCGCGCGCGGATCCTGGACGAGACCGGGGAAGCCTTGCCGGACGGCGAGATCGGCACCCTGGAGGTCACCGGGCCGACCATCGCTCGCGAGTATCACGGGGACGCCGAGAAGACCGCGAAGACGTTCCACGGCGAAACGCTGCGCACCGGCGACCTGTTCAGCCGCGACACCGACGGCTACTTCCACCACCACGGCCGTGCCGACGACCTGCTGAAGGTGTCCGGTGTGTTCGTCGCGCCGAGCGAGATCGAAGACTGTCTCATCGGGCATCCCGCCGTCGTCGACTGCGCGGTACTGGGTGTGACCGTCGACGGCCTGGTGATCCCGCGGGCGTGCGTCGTCCTCGCGGAAGGCGTTTCCGTCACGCCGGAAGAACTGAAGGAGCACGCGCGGGCACAGCTGGCGAGGCACAAGTATCCGCGGGAGGTGGTGTTCGTGACCGAACTTCCCCGCACCGCCAACGGAAAACTCGATCGGCGCGCACTGCGCCGGGTGGAGGCGGAGTGAGCAGGATCGTCGTCGTCACCGGCGGGACACGCGGGATCGGCGCGGCCATCGCCGCGCGATTCCTGGCCTCCGGTGACCAGGTACACGCCCCCGGCCGGGCCGACTGCGACGTCACCGATGAAAACGCCGTCGCCCGGTACTTCGAGGGCCTTGGCCCGGTGGACGTCCTGGTCAACAACGCCGGGATCTCGGCGAGCGCACCACTCGCGAAGACGTCGCTGGAGCAATGGCGTACCCAGATCGAGGTCAACGCGACCGGCGCTTTCCTGTGCACGCGGGCGGTTCTGCCCGGTATGCGGTCCCGCGACACCGGCCGGATCGTCACCGTCGCCTCGACGGCGTCGAAGATCGGTTACCGCTACACGGCCGGATACACGGCGTCGAAACACGCCGCCGTCGGCCTGATGCGAGCCACCGCCGCCGAAGTCGCCGGCACCGGCGTCACCGCGAACGCCGTCTGCCCGGCCTTCGTCCGCACCGATATGACGGCCGCCTCCGTCGCCCGGATCCAGGAACGGACCGGCCGCGACGAAGCCGGCGCGGAAGCCGCCCTCGCCGCCGCGTCCCCACTCGGCAGACTGCTCGAACCCGGCGAAGTCGCCCACGCGGTGGCCTTCTTCGCCGCGGCCGAAGCCGCCGCGATCAACGGACAGACACTCGTCCTCGATGGAGGTGGGATCCAATCATGAGCCCGTTCCGCGCCACGCCGCCGATCACGACACAGTGGGAACACTTCGAGTTCACTGTGGACGATGGCGTCGCCATCGTCACCTTGGACCGCCCCGAAAAACTGAACGCGCTCACCTTCGACATCTACGCGGACCTCCGCGACCTGCTCGCCGAATTGCCGCACCGCGGCGACGTCCGGGTGCTGGTCATCACCGGACGGGGCCGCGGTTTCTGCTCCGGCGGCGACGTCGAGGAGATCATCGGCGAGCTGCGGAAAATGGAGTCCGCCGAACTCCTGGAATTCACCCGCATGACCGGCGCCGTGGTGAAAGCCCTGCGCGAATGCCCCATCCCGGTGATCGCCGCGGTGAACGGCGTCGCGGCGGGCGCGGGTTCGGTGATCGCACTGGCCAGCGACTTCCGGCTGCTGGCGTCGTCGGCGAAGTTCGCCTTCCTGTTCACGAAAGTCGGCCTCGCCGGCGCGGACATGGGCTCGGCGTACCTGCTGCCACGGCTGGTCGGCCTCGGCCGGGCGACCGAACTGCTGATGCTGGGCGACAAGATCGATGCCACCCGAGCCGAGGCCATCGGGTTGGCTTCTCAGGTCGTTCCTGACGCTTCGCTTGCTTCGGAGGCTTCCGCTCTGGCTCGCCGTCTCGCCGACGGTCCGGCGTTGGCCTACAGCACGACGAAGGTGCTGCTGACGCGTGAACTGGACATGGATCTGGGCAGCTCCATCGAGCTGGAGGCGATCACGCAGGCACTGCTGATGACCACCAAGGACCACGGTGAGTTCTATGCGGCTTGGGCGGCTGGGCGTTCGCCCCGGTGGACCGGCCGGTGATTCTCACCTGCTCGCCGGCGTCTGGGCCGGCGCGCCGCTGTCGGTGGGGCTCAGGGTTTGTTCATGAAGGAATTGGGACGTGGAGTGTCCCAATTCTTTCATGAACAGGGCAGTGAAGCCCCCAGCAACCGCTCCCCCAAAACCCGGCACCGCTCCCCCAGCTCAGGCGGATCCAGTACCTCGAAAGAATGTCCCAGCAGCACCACATGCATGAGTACCACGTCGAGATTCGCCGCCCCGCTCAAAACCTCACACCGCGAAACACCCCGCGGCCGCACGACAGCCGCCGATGCCGAGATCTGCGCGCGTACGGTGTCGGCAGGCGCGTGGACGAGGAACCGGGCCTGGTGCGCGTAAACCCGGCTCGCCACGTTCTCCTGCACGTAGGCCGCCGCGTCGGGTGCGGGGCGCGGGCGGAAGCGCCACGAGCGGGCGGACACGTCGGTCATCCGGTCGACGCGGAAGGTGCGCCAATCGTCGCGATCGAGGTCGTAAGCCAGCAAGTACCAGCGCCGGGCGGAGGCCACCAGGCGGTAGGGCTCGACCCGGCGCCGCATCAGCCCCGAAGAACCCGAGGAAGCCTCAGAGGTCGGATAGTCGAAGCCCGCTTCCACCTCGTCGCGGCAGGCTCGGGCCAGGGTCATGAGGACCTCGGAATCGAGGGGTGTGCGGCCGCCGTCGAAGGAGACGACCGAACCGGACAGCGCGCGCACCTCGTGCCGCAGGCGGATCGGCAGCACCCGGTCGAGTTTCGTCAGCGCCCGGAGCGCGGCGTCGCCGTCGCCCGCGCCGGCGAGCAGGGAGACCGCGGTGGCGATCGCCTCCTCGTCATCGAACAGCAGTGGCGGCATGTCCTGTCCGGGGCCGAGCTGATAACCACCGCCGACCCCGTTGCTGGCCTCCACGGGGTACCCGAGCGAACGCAGGCGCTCGATGTCCCGTCTGATCGTGCGCGGGGTGACGCCGAGTCGTTCCCCCAGTTCAGGGCCGGTCCACACGGCGCGTTGCTGCAGCAGTCCGAGCAGGGTGAGTACCCGCTCCGTCGTACCCCGCCCGTCCTCCATGTCACCTACTGTGTCAGAGATAGCGGACCGCTTCTGTCCGCTAGGAGTGGCAGAGTGAGGTCATGAGCAGAACGAGCCGCGAAATCCAGGTCAGCTTCGACGCCCTCGACCCGAAGGCACTGTCCATCTTCTGGCGCGACGCCCTGGGCTACGTCCACCCCGGCCC
This sequence comes from Amycolatopsis sp. NPDC051071, assembly GCF_040682875.1. Classification (NCBI taxonomy): domain Bacteria; kingdom Bacillati; phylum Actinomycetota; class Actinomycetes; order Pseudonocardiales; family Pseudonocardiaceae; genus Amycolatopsis; species Amycolatopsis sp. NPDC051071. Next base: position 26,252 of record NZ_JBFBBY010000090.1, read on the forward strand.
GCCGGGGGTCGAGGTCCCCGAGGGCACCGACCCGCTGGACGCCTGGGACGAGTTCCTCGAGCGTGTCGGCGTGCCCGTGGAGCAGCGCAACTCCCGGTCCGCGCTCAACGACCCGGACGGCGAGGGGCCGAGGATTTTCTTCCAGCAGGTCCCGGAGGACAAGATCGCCAAGAACCGCGTCCACCTCGACATCCGCGCCGCTCCCGGGCTTCAGGGGGACGAGCGGATGGCGGCACTCGAGGCCGAGTGCGACAGGCTCGTCGGGCTCGGGGCGAAGCGGATTCAGCGCTTCGAGCCCGAACAGCCATTGAGTCTCGGCTTCATCGTGATGAACGACCCCGAGGGCAATGAGTTCTGCCTGGACTGACTCAGACCGTCGTGACGGCGATCGCGTTGTCCTCCAGCGACCCGAAGTACAGCGTCCCGGCACGCTCCCGGACCCCGACGAGCACATGGAACCCGTCGATCTCCCCGCGCAGCTCGTGCACCTGCTTCCCGTCCGGCGTCACGCCCCGCACCCCGCATTCCCGCGACGGCGCGGGTTGCAGGGCCGTCGGCAGCGCGCGGATCCCGGCCCGCACCGGCGCGGGAAGCTTCTGGATGACGGAAAGCGCGGGCACCTTCGGGCTGGCGATGGTGATCCAGATGAGCCCGTCGCTGCCGGTGGAGATGTTGTCGGGATAGCCCCAAAGGTCGTCGACGAGGACATCGCGCTCGCCGGCGCGTTCACCGGTCAGCCAGAGCCTGCTCACCCGGTACGCGCCGGTCTCGGCAATGGCCACATAGGACTCGTCGGGTGGGAGCGCGACACCGTTGGCGAACTGGAAGCCGTCCGCCAGCTGGTCGATCTTCCCGTCCGGGGTCCGCCGCAGCAGCCGGCCGCCGCCGGTCTGCTCGATCAGGTCGTCACGCCATTTCTCGATGCCGAACCGCCTCGACGAGTCCGTGAAGTAAACCGATCCGTCGGATGCCACGGCGGCGTTGTTGCAGAACACGAAATCGAGTCCGGCGGCGCGGGTGGCCAGCGTGGTCACGGGGCCACCCGCGAGCGGCATGGTGAGCAGGCCCGCCTTCGCGTCGCAGATCAGGAGGTCGTCCCCGTAGAACTCCAGGCCCAGCGGGCGTCCGCCGGTGTCGCCGAGGACGTCGATCCGCTTGCCGTCCGGCGAGAGGCGCAGGACGCGGCCGTCGTCGACGCCGGTGTAGATCCGCCCCTGGTCGTCGACGACGACGTCCTCGGGACCGTGCCCGTTGACCGGGATGACCGTGACCTCGCCGAACGTCATCGCGTGCCTCCTAGCGGTAGGTGAGCAGTTCCGCGGCTTCCGCTTCGAAGTGCGGATGTTCGTTGAACGACAACAGGGTCACCCCGCCGCGGCCGGACACCAGTTTGGTGATGCCCGCGTTCACGGTGACCCGGTTCAGTTTCAGCAGCCCGGCCTCCGGCGTGCCCATCAGCGCGCCGCAGACCGTCGCGATCACGCCGCCGGAACTGAAGACGATGGCGTGCTCGCCCTTGCCAAGCGACGTCACGAGATCCGCCAGCGCCCCCTTGACCCTGGCCAGGAACGCGGGCCAGGTTTCGGCGCACGGGCCGGTCTCCCCCGCCGCGATCCACGCGGTCAGCGCACCGTCCAGAGCGGCCTGGTACGCCCGGGAATCGGTCTGCTGGACACCGGCGGCATGATACTTCGCGATGTCGACGTGATCGTACTCGTTCCACCGCGCGTCCTCGACGACGTCGATCCCGGAGCCGAGCACCTTCAACGCCGTCGCGGCCGTATCCCGTTGCCGAGCAAGGGTTCCGGACCGTGCCTCGCGGAATTCGACGCCACGCCGCAGCAGTTCGGCACCGACCACAGTGGACTGTTCGAACCCGCGCGGCGAGAGCTGGTCGTAGTTGACCGCGCCGAACGACGCCTGCCCGTGCCGCACCAGGTAAATCGCACCCACTACGCGTGTCCCTTCGCGATGATCCGGCGGCAGCGGCCGTCGAGGTAACCGACGAACTGCCACAGCTCCAGCCCGGACCGTTCCGCGTACCGCCGCACGAACTCCTCGCGGGTGTACATCCCGGGCAGGCGTTCCATCAGCGGATCGCCGAGCGTGGCCATCTCCCAGTCGAGCACGCCGACGATGCCGAGATCGTCGTCGAGCACCAGGTTGTCGAGCCGGTAGTCGTTGTGGATCAGGCAGATCTTCACCTCGGCAGGCTGGTTTTCCGCCAGCCAGGCCATCACCTCGGCGCAGTCCGGGACGTTTTCCGTGCGCGCCTTGAGGAACCGCTCCGACCAGCCCCTCACCTGACGCTCGACGTACCCGGAGACCGGCCGCAACGCCTGCTGCACCCGTCGTCCGCGGCCAGAGTCATCCGAACTTCTTCAGCATCGACGCCGGAACGAACGGGAAGAGCTTCGCGAGCACGCTCCACGGCCACGTCGGCACGAACGCCTTCGCCGTCTCGGATTCGATCGCCTTCACCAGCGCCCGCGCCCCTGGCTCCGCCTTGAGTGCGGCCGGGAGCTTCGAGATGTCCTCGTTCATCCCCGATTCGATGAACCCCGGCAGCAGTGTGGTGACCTTGATCGGCGTCTTCATCAGCTCGATCCGGGTGCCCTCGGCCAGCGCCGAAACACCCGCCTTCGAGGCGGCGTAGGCGGTGGCGTTGCCGGGGACACCGCGAACCGCGAGGAAGGAGGAAATGACCACGAGGTGGCCGTCCTTCTGCTTGCGGAAGATGCCGACGGCGGCCTCGATCTGGGCTGCCGCGCCGAGGAGGTTCGTCTGGAGGGTCTGGCGGTTGGCGTCGAAACGGCCGGTGCCGATCCGCTGTCCCTTGCCGAGCCCCGCGTTCACGATCACACGGTCGAGTGATCCGAGCTCCTCGCGGAACTCCTCGAAGACGGCGAAGACCTGGTCGTGGTCGTTCACATCCAGCTTCCGGGTGACCACGGTGATGCCGGGATAAGCCTTCTTGAGCTCCGCGGCGAGGGCGTCGAGGCGGTCGAGACGGCGGGCGGCCAGTGCCAGATCGCGGCCTCTGGCGGCGTACTGCCTGGCCATTCCCTCGCCGAGACCGGAGCTCGCACCGGTGATCAGGATGTTCTTCCGCAGGACCATGGCTGGAGCGTACCGGTTGGTAACAAGCCTGGCGCTCCCCAGACAGGAGGCCGCCCCCGACGCCTGGGGTACGCCGGGGGCAGCCTGTCTGACAGAGCTCGTTACTTCACCTGGAGGAGCTTGTTCGCGGTGCCCGAGCTCGGGTTGCTGATCTTGCCGTCGGCGGCCGCGGCGACCAGGCCTTCGGAGACCTGGGCAGGGGTGGCGTCGGGGTGGGCCGACAGGTAGAGCGCGGCAGCGCCCGCGACGTGCGGCGAAGCCATCGACGTACCGCTGATGGTGTTCGTGGCGTCGTCACCGGTGCCCCACGACGACGTGATGTCGACACCCGGGGCGTACAGGTCGACGACCGAACCGTAGTTCGAGAAGCTGGCCTGCTTGTCGGTCTTGTCGCTGGCGGCCACCGTGATGGCCTCCTTGACGCGAGCCGGCGAGGTGGTGCCCGCGTCGGAGGACTCGTTGCCCGCCGCGAGCGCGAAGGTCACGCCCTTGGCGATGGCCCCGCGAACCGACTCGTCGAGGGCGTCGTCCGCGCCGCCCCCGAGACTCATGTTCGCCACCGACGGGCCCTTGGCGTTCGCCGCGACCCAGTCGACACCGGCGACGACACCCTCGGTGGTGCCGCTGCCGTTGGCGTCCAGTACGCGGACGCCAACGATCTTCACGCCCTTGGCGAGGCCGTACTCGGTGCCGCCGATGGTGCCGGCGACATGCGTGCCGTGACCGTGCTCGTCGTTGGGGGTGTCGTCGTTGTCGACGAAGTCCTTGCCGCCGGTCGCGCGGTCACCGAAGGTGGCGTGCGTGCCGCGGACACCGGTGTCGATGACGTACGCGGTGACGTTGTCGGCCTTCGTCGGGTACGTGTACTTGTTGTCGAGCGGCAGGTCCGCCTGGTCGACACGGTCAAGGCCCCACGACGGCGGGTTGTCCTGGGTCTCGCTGATCTTGAACGTCTTGTTCTGCACGACGTAGGCGACCTGCGGGTCGGCGGCGAGCCGCTTCGCCGCGGCCTCGTCGGCCTTGATCGAGAAGCCGTTCAGCGCCGAGCCGAACGTGCGGGAAAGCGTGGTGCCGTACTGGCCGGTGAGGCCCTGCGCCTTGGCGGCGACATTCGCGGTGACCTCACCCGCGGTGGCGACGCCCTTGCCGACGGCGGCCGGTTTGAGGACGACGATGTAGCTGCCGGCGACCGTGTTGGCGTCACCCGCACCGCGGATCTGCCCCTGCTGGCCGGCCTGCGCCGCTCCAGCGCCGAAAGTGGCGACCGCCGCGGTGACACCCGCGAGGGCGATCCCCGCCATCAAACCGTTCCGGGTCTTTCGGGACTTCAGGTTCTTCCGGGACTTGCTCACTGGTTCCCTTCCTGCCGCGCCGTGCGGATCACCCGGGAGGATGATCGTTGCTGGAGCCATGCAAACCGCCACACAGGGGCGCGGGCAATGATTCACAGTTACCAGTACTAGGCCGAACGGAGTAATCCCGCTCGTCCGGAAAGTCGTTTTCACCTGGCAGAAGGTGCCCCTGGCGCGTTACCTCAGACTGATAAAGTTGTTCGTGTTGTTATCAACCGGGCGATGTCGGGAAGCGGCAGGCGGGGACGGTCGGGCGGCATATGGTGGCGGGGAGCGCGGCGGACCGGGCTGACACGGACGAAGACGACCAGCCGCGTACGGCATTCGCCACGGCACTGCGGTCGGCTATCGCGACCAGCGGGCTCAGTCTCGATCGGATCCAGGCCCGGCTGCTCGCCAGGGGCGCGTCGGTCAGCGTGACCGCGCTGAGTTACTGGCAATCGGGTAAGCGTCAGCCGGAGCGGCAGAGTTCACTGTCCGCTGTCCGGGTACTCGAAGAGGTTTTGGCGATTCCCGCCGGGTCGCTGCTCAGCCTGCTGCCGCCACCGCGGCCACGCGGGGCTTCGTCACGCCGCAGCCGCGGCACCACCGAACAGCCGCTGACCTTCCCGCTCGAAGCACTCCGGGCGCTGCTGGAGAAGGTCGGCGCGCCCAACGCGCTCGAACAACACCATCAGCTGAAACTGGTCGGCCTGCACGACCTGTGCGAGATCGCCGCGGACGGCGGACAACGCGCGGTGACCGCGCGGGCGGTGTTCCAGGCGGGCGCCGACGGGCAGGACCGCTGGCTCCTGGTCTACGCGCAAGGTGATCCCGATGCGGGGCCGCCCGTGCTGAACACCCTGCGGAACTGCCACGTCGGCCGCGCCGAGGTCGACGACGAGCACGGGCTCACGGTGGCCGAACTGCTCTTCGACCGGCCCATCGACCGCGGCGAGACTCACCTGATCGAGTACTCGCTGACGAACCCCGGGCCGCCGTACCCGGAATGCCGGAACACGCACTATCGCGAATTCCGGCGGCCGGTGCGGGAGTACCTGCTGGAGATCCGGTTCGACCCAGACACGATCCCGGCGAAATGCCGGCAACACTCCAGGCAGGGGACCTCGCCACTCGACCGCCGGGACCTGAAGCTCGACCAGAACAACGGCGTCCACGCCGTCGCGCTCGACTTCGGCCCCGGGGTCTTCGGGATCGACTGGGAGTACTGAAACCCTCGTGAGTGGTAAGTCGCGTCAGGGCCAAGAGCGTCTTTGACTACCTTCAGGAGCCGCCGCTGTGGTCCCAGGTGCACCAGCAGGCACAGCGGGGGCCGCGCGTGAAGGCCCCCTTCCCTCGGCTCAGCCGAGGAAACTCGACCTTCACACCTTGCCTAGGTACATGAAGGCCCCCTTCCTTGCGCTAGGCGCAAGGAAGGGGGCCTTCATGTACTTCAGGGAGGCAGGGCGGCGC
>NZ_JBFBBY010000091.1:0-32054 GCF_040682875.1 Amycolatopsis sp. NPDC051071
AGTAGGAGCCTTGGGGGCTCGTGAGTGGTCTGGGTCGCCCTGAAGTACATGAAGGCCCCCTTCCTTGCGCCTAGCGCAAGGAAGGGGGCCTTCATGTACCTGGGGGAGTCTTCACGGACCAGCACGAGCAAAACAATCAGGCGTGCTTGATTTTTCCGGCGGGGGGTGCGAGCCTGGAGAGGACGCGAGGAGGCGGGCATGGCTGACCTTGGCGTGATCCTTGGGGATCTCGCGGCGGAAACGCAGGCCATCGACGACGTGGTGGCGGAACTGCCCGCGTCGGAGTGGGCGCGGCAAACCCCGGCCGAAGGCTGGACGATCGCCCATCAGATCGCTCATCTGGCCTGGACGGACAAGAAGGCGCTGATCGCGGCGCGCGGGTCCGAGGCCGACTGGCAGGCCGAGATCGAAGGGCTGCTCGCGACGGGGGAGACCTACGTCGACGACGGCGCGGCCGAGGGCGCGAAGATACCGCCCCCCGAACTACTGGAGATCTGGCGTGCCGGGCGGGCTGAACTCGCCGAGGCGCTCGCCGCCGTGCCCGCCGGGGAGAAGATCCCTTGGTACGGGCCGCCGATGAGTGCCGCGTCCATGCTGACCGCGCGCCTCATGGAGGTCTGGGCCCACGGCCAGGACATCTTCGACACGCTCGGCGTCCCGCGTGAGAACACCGGCAGGCTCTGGCATGTCGCCCGCTTCGGTACCCGGACGCGCGACTTCGCCTACAAGCTCAACTCCCTTTCCCCGCCTGCCGAGGAGTTCCGGGTCGAGCTGACCGCGCCCGACGGCACCACCTGGGCGTTCGGGCCGGAGGACGCCGAGCAGCGGCTCACCGGCAGCGCCGTCGACTTCTGCCTCGTCATCACCCAGCGCCGTCATCCCGACGACACCGACCTGGTCGCCACCGGCGCGGACGTCGAGGAATGGCTCGGGATCGCGCAGGCCTTCGCCGGCCCTCCCGGCGCGGGACGGCAGCCGGGACAGTTCGCATGACCCCGATCAGGATCGGCAACGCGTCCGGGTTCTACGGTGACCGCTTCTCCGCAGTCCGCGAGATGCTCACCGGCGGCCCGCTCGACGTGCTGACCGGCGACTACCTCGCCGAGCTGACCATGCTCATTCTCGGTCGTGACCGGATGAAGGACCCGAACCGGGGCTACGCCAAGACCTTCCTTCGTCAGATGGACGAGAATCTGGCGCTGGCCAAGGAAAAGGGCGTCAAGATCGTCGCGAACGCGGGCGGGCTCAACCCCGCCGGTCTCGCCGACGCGCTCCGCGAGCTGGCCGCGAAACTCGGGGTCGACGTCGCCATCGCACACGTCGAGGGCGACGACCTGATTCAGCGCGCCGAGGAACTCGGCTTCGGCAAGACGCTGACCGCCAACGCGTATCTCGGCGCGTGGGGGATCGCGGAATGCCTGAACGCCGGTGCCGACATCGTGGTGACCGGCCGCGTCACCGACGCGTCGGTGATCGTCGGCCCCGCCGCCGCGCATTTCGGCTGGGCCCGCGACGACTACGACGCGCTGGCGGGCGCGGTCGCGGCCGGGCACGTGATCGAATGCGGCACGCAGGCGACAGGCGGTAACTACGCCTTCTTCACCGAACACGAACTCGGCGTCCCCGGCTTCCCGATCGCCGAGATCTCCGCCGACGGCTCCAGCGTGATCACCAAACATCCCGGCACCGGTGGTGTCGTGAACACCGGAACCGTTACCGCGCAACTGCTCTATGAGATCACCGGCGCCCGGTACGCCGGACCGGACGTCACGACCCGGTTCGACACGCTGAGCCTGACCGATGACGGCCCGGACCGTGTCCGGATCAGCGGTGTTACCGGCGAACCGCCGCCTCCGACACTCAAGGTCTGCTTGAACGGCCTCGGCGGCTTCCGCAACGAGACGACGTTCGTCCTCACCGGACTGGACATCGAATCGAAGGCCGCACTGGTCAAGGAACAACTCGACGGTGCGCTCAAGGCACGCCCGCCCGCCGAGGTCCGCTGGACACTGGCCCGCACAGATCAGGCGGACGCCGAAACCGAACAGCAGGCGAGCGCGTTGCTTCATGTCGCGGTGAAGGACGCCGACTCCGACGTCGCCGGACGCGCGTTCAGCGGCGCTGCGATCGAGCTCGCGCTGGCGAGTTATCCCGGGTTCCACGTCACCGCGCCTCCCGCGGCGGCATCGCCGTATGGTGTTTATCGGGCGGCTTTCGTTGACGCGCAAAAGGTCCCGCATGTCGCCGTACTCCCGGATGGAACGCGCCGCGACATCGCGCCTGCCGCCGAGACGCTGGCTCTGTCCGATGTGGACGAATATGGCCTGCCTGCTCCCTTCACGCAGGCGCAGGTCCGCAGGGCACCGCTGGGCAAGGTGATCGGCGCCCGCAGCGGCGACAAGGGCGGCAACGCGAACGTCGGCGTCTGGGCGCGGTCCGACGAGGCGTGGCGCTGGGTCGCACACCGGCTCACCGTCACCGAGTTCAAGCTGCTGCTCCCGGAGACCGCGAACCTCGAAGTCCAGCGTCATCTCCTGCCGAACCTGCGGGCGATCAACTTCGTCGTCGAAGGCATCCTTGGCGAGGGCGTCGCGTCGCAGGCGCGGTTCGACCCGCAGGCGAAAGCGCTTGGGGAATGGCTGCGCTCCCGCGAGATCGATATCCCGGAGGCACTTCTGTGACCGACCTCTTCACCACGCCGGAACGCGTCGAGCTGCGCAAGACCGTCCGGCGGTTCGCCGAAACCGAGATCCTCCCACACCTCGACGGCTGGGAGCGCGAGGGCGAACTGCCCCGCGACCTCCACCGCAAGGCGGGTGAACTCGGGCTGCTCGGTGTCGGCTTCCCCGAGGAGGTCGGCGGCGGGGGCGGTGACTACCTCGACGCGCTGGTCATCGCGGAGGAACTGCACTACGCGGGCGGTTCCGGCGGGCTTTTCGCCTCGCTGTTCACCTGCGGTATCGCCGTTCCGCATATCGCGGCGGCAGGCGATCCGGTGCAAATCGAACGCTGGGTCCGGCCGACGCTGGAAGGCGCCAAGATCGGCTCGCTCGCGGTCACCGAACCTGACGGCGGCTCCGATGTCGCCGGGATCCGCACCACCGCGGTGCGCGAGGGCGACGAGTACGTCATCAACGGCGCCAAGACCTTCATCACCTCGGGCTGCCGCGCGGATTTCGTGACCACCGTGGTCCGCACCGGCGAATCCGGCGCGCACGGGATCTCGCTCATCGTCGTCGAACGCGGCACGCCCGGTTTCACCGTGTCCCGCAAGCTGGAGAAGATGGGCTGGCTCTGCTCGGACACCGCCGAACTGTCCTATGTGGATGTCCGGGTGCCCGCGGAGAACCTGATCGGGGCCGAGAACAGCGGCTTCGCGCAGGTCGCCACCCAGTTCGTCACCGAACGGGTCTCGCTGGCCGTGCAGGGTTACGCGCACGCGCAGCGGGCACTCGACCTCACGCTGGACTGGTGCCGCCTGCGTGAGACCTTCGGCCGCCCGCTGATCTCCCGTCAGCTGGTGCAGCACAAGCTGACCGAGATGGCCCGCAAGATCGACGTCGCCCGGACCTACACCCGGCAGGTCGCCGTGGCGCACGTCGCGGGCGAAGAGGTCATCGCCGAAGCCTGTTTCGCGAAGAACACCGCCGTCGAGGCCGCCGAGTGGGTGGTCAACGAAGCCGTCCAGCTGCACGGCGGACTCGGCTACATGCGAGAGTCCGAAGTGGAGCGTCATTACCGTGACGTGCGCATCCTCGGCATCGGCGGCGGCACCAATGAGATCCTCACCGGCTTGGCCGCGAAGCGATTGGGATACACCGCATGAGCACGATCAAGTCCGCAGTGGACACGCGAAGCGAGGAGTTCGCCGCCAACCGCGAGTCCATGCTCGGCAAGCTGGCCGAGATCGACGGCGAGCACGCCAAGGCGATCGAGGGCGGCGGCGAGAAGTACGTCGCCCGCCACCGCGAACGCGGAAAGCTGCTCGCACGCGAACGCATCGAACTCCTCCTCGACGAGGACTCGCCGTTCCTGGAGCTCTCGCCGCTGGCGGCCTGGGGTTCGGACTACCGGGTCGGCGCCAGCGTGATCACCGGGATCGGGGTGGTCGAGGGCGTCGAGTGCATGATCTCGGCGAGCGACCCGACGGTCAAAGGCGGGGCGAGCAACCCGTGGACGGCCAAGAAGAGCTACCGCGCGGCCGACATCGCCGCGCAGAACCGCCTGCCGGTGATCAACCTCGTCGAGTCCGGTGGCGCGGATCTGCCGACGCAGAAGGAGATCTTCATCCCCGGCGGCCGGATTTTCCGCGACATCACGCGGTCTTCGGCGGCGAAAGTGCCGACGATCGCGCTGGTGTTCGGCAACTCCACCGCGGGTGGCGCGTACCTGCCCGGCATGTCGGACTACGTCGTGATGGTCAAGGAACGCGCGAAGGTGTTCCTCGGCGGGCCGCCGCTGGTCAAGATGGCCACCGGTGAGGAGTCCGACGACGAATCGCTCGGTGGCGCCGAGATGCACGCCCGCACGTCGGGCCTCGCCGACTATCTCGCGGCGGATGAAGAGGACGCGATCCGGCTCGGCCGCGGTATTGTCAAGCGGCTCAACTGGAGCAAGCAGGGGCCGACGCCGAAGCCGGACTACGCCGAGCCGTTGTTCGATCCCGAAGATCTGCTCGGCATCGTGCCGACCGACCTCAAAGTGCCGTTCGACCCGCGTGAAGTGATCGCCAGGGTCGCCGACGGTTCGGACTTCGACGAGTTCAAACCCTTGTACGGCAGCAGTCTCGCCACCGGCTGGGCCGATATCCACGGCTATCCGGTCGGCATCCTCGCCAACGCGCGGGGCGTGCTGTTCGGCGAGGAGTCGCAGAAGGCCGCGCAGTTCATCCAGCTGGCCAACCAGATCGACACCCCGCTGGTCTTCCTGCACAACACCACCGGCTACATGGTCGGCAAGGAGTACGAGCAGAGCGGCATCATCAAACACGGCGCGATGATGATCAACGCCGTGTCGAACTCGAAGGTCCCGCATCTCTCGGTGCTCATGGGTGCTTCGTACGGTGCCGGGCATTACGGCATGTGCGGCCGCGCCTACGATCCCCGGTTCCTGTTCGCCTGGCCCAGCGCCAAATCCGCGGTCATGGGGCCGCAGCAGCTTGCCGGTGTGCTGTCCATTGTGGCCCGTGCCGCCGCAGCGTCGCGAGGGCAGGACTACAGCGAGGAGAACGACGCCGCCATGCGTGCCATGGTGGAAGGGCAGATCGAGCTGGAGTCGATGCCGATGTTCCTTTCCGGGATGCTTTATGACGACGGGATCATCGATCCCCGCGACACCCGCACGGTGCTCGGGCTCAGCCTGTCCGTGATCCACAATGGACCAGTGAAGGGCGCCGAAGGCTTCGGCGTCTTCCGGATGTAGGGGCCGAACGTGATCGAGAAACTTCTGGTCGCCAATCGCGGCGAGATCGCCCGCCGCGTGTTCCGCACCTGCCGCGACGCCGGGATCGGCACGGTCGCGGTGTTCTCCGACGCGGACGCCGACGCGCCGCACACCGCCGAAGCCGACGTCGCCGTTCGCCTGCCGGGCAACGCGCCGTCGGACACGTACCTGCGTGCCGAACTGCTGATCAAGGCGGCCGTCGAAACCGGTGCCGACGCGATCCACCCCGGCTACGGCTTCCTGTCCGAGAACGTCGGGTTCGCCCGCGCCGTCTTGGACGCCGGGCTCACCTGGGTCGGCCCGCCGCCCGAGGCCATCGAGAGTATGGGCTCCAAGGTCGAGTCCAAACGGATGATGGCCGAGGCCGGCGTCCCGGTGCTGTCCGAATTGGACCCGGCCGAAGTCACTGACGCCGATCTTCCCTTGCTGGTCAAGGCTTCCGCCGGTGGTGGTGGGCGCGGCATGCGGATCGTGCGGTCGCTCGGCGAACTCGCCGAGGCCGTCGAAGGAGCCAGTGCGGAGGCAGGGTCGGCGTTCGGCGACCCGACCGTGTTCTGTGAGCGATACCTGGAAACCGGACGCCATATCGAGGTTCAGGTGCTCGCCGACAGCCACGGCACGGTGTGGGCGGTGGGGGAGCGGGAATGCTCGATCCAGCGTCGTCACCAGAAGGTCGTCGAAGAAGCGCCGTCACCGTTCGTCGACGACGCCATGCGGGAAGCCCTGTTCGACGCCGCGCGCAAGGCCGCTCAGGCGATCGAGTACGTCGGCGCGGGGACGGTCGAGTTCCTCGCCGGTCCGGACGGGCGGTTCTACTTCCTGGAGATGAACACCCGGCTCCAGGTGGAACATCCGGTCACCGAGGCCACGACCGGACTCGACCTCGTTTCGCTGCAACTGCGGATCGCCGAGGGCGAGCATCTCCCGATCGACGAGCCGGAGACGCGGGGGCACGCGATCGAGGTCCGGCTGTACGCCGAAGACCCGGCCGCGGGCTGGCAGCCCCAAAGCGGCACCCTGCACCGCTTCGAGCTTCCCGCCGTCCAGCGGGAGTTCGAGATCGGCCCGGGTGTCCGGCTGGACTCCGGTTTCGTCAGCGGTCAGACCGTCGGCGTCCACTACGACCCGATGCTCGCCAAGGTGATCGCCTTCGCACCGGACCGCCGGAGTGCGGCGCGGGCGCTGGCCAAGGCGTTGGCAGGCGCCGAGATCCACGGTGTGGTGACCAACCGCGACCTGTTGGTGAACGTCCTGCGCCACGAGGCCTTCCTCGCGGGCGAGACCGACACCGCGTTCTTCGACCGGCACGGCCTCGACATCTTGGCCCGTCCACTGGCCACACTGGACACTGTACGGATTTCCGCGCTCGCCGCCGCGTTGGCCGGTGCGGCGGCGAATCGAGATGGCGCTCAAGTGCAGGGACGGTTGCCGAGTGGCTGGCGCAATGTCCGCTCCGCCGGGCAACGCAAACGTTTTCGTGCGGGCGACGACGAGATCGAGGTCGTCTACACGCTCTCGCGTGACGGCCTGCGTGCCGACGGATTCGAAGGCGTGGAACTGATTTCTGCCGCAAACGATGTCGTCGTCCTGGAGGTCGCCGGGGTGCGCAAGACGTTCGCGGTCGCGCGGTACGGCGACGCGGTGTACGTCGATTCGCCCGAAGGCGCCGTCGAATTGAACGTGGTGCCGCGGTACCCGGATCCGGACGCGGCGCTCGCCGCCGGTTCGCTCGTCGCGCCGATGCCGGGGACCGTCGTCCGGCTCGCGGTCGAGACCGGCGACTCAGTCAAGGCCGGCGATCCGTTGCTGTGGCTGGAAGCGATGAAGATGGAACACCGGATCGCGGCGCCTGCCGACGGCGTCGTGACCGAACTCCCGGTGGTCGTCGGACAGCAGGTCGAAGTGGGCACGATCCTCGCGGTGGTAGGAGACAACGAATGAACGCGATGAACTTCACCGAGCCCGAGGAGCGCGTCGCGCTGCGGGCCGCGGTCGCCGAACTCGGCAAGAAGTACGGGCACGAGTACTACGGCAAGCAGGCCCGCGCCGGGCTCAAGACCGACGAACTCTGGTTCGAGGCCGGACGGCTCGGCTACCTCGGCGTGAACCTGCCCGAGGAATACGGCGGCGGGGGAGCGGGGATCGCGGATCTGGCCGCGGTGCTGGAAGAACTCGCCGCGGCGGGCTGCCCGCTGCTGCTCATGGTCGTCTCGCCGGCGATCTGCGGCACGGTCATCTCCCGTTTCGGCACCGACGAACAGAAGAAGCGCTGGCTGCCGGGTATCGCCGACGGCAGCAGGCGGATGGTCTTCGCGATCACCGAGCCCGACGCCGGCTCGAACTCGCACAAGATCACCACGACCGCCCGGCGCGACGGTGGTGATTGGGTCCTCAGTGGACGAAAGGTCTACATCTCCGGCGTCGACGAGGCGGACGCGGTCCTGGTCGTCGGCCGCACCGAGGATTCGAAGACCGGCAAGCTCAAGCCCGTGCTGTTAATCGTCCCGACCGACGCGCCCGGCTTCGAGTACAAGCAAATCGAGATGGACCTGCTCTCGCCGGAGAAGCAGTTCGGCCTGTTCCTCGACGACGTCCACCTGCCGTCCGACGCGCTGGTCGGTGAGGAAGACGCGGCGATCGCGCAACTGTTCGCCGGGCTCAACCCCGAGCGCATCATGGGGGCGTCGTTTTCACTCGGCATCGCCCGGTACGCGCTGACCAAAGCCGTCGCCTACGCCAACGAGCGCAAGGTCTGGGGTGCGCCGATCGGCACCCACCAGGGCCTGGCGCATCCGCTGTCCGAGATCAAGATCGAGCTGGAACTGGCCAAGCTGATGACGCAGAAGGCGGCGTCGCTCTACGACTCCGGCGACGACTTCGGTGCGGGCGAGTCGGCGAACATGGCGAAGTACGCGGCCGCCGAGGTCGCGATCCGCGCCGTCGACCAGGCCGTGCAGACCCACGGCGGCAACGGCCTCGCCAGCGAATACGGGCTCGGCGCGCTGGTCACGGCCGTCCGCCTCGGCCGGATCGCGCCGGTGAGCCGCGAGATGGTGCTCAACTTCGTCGGCCAGCACAGTCTCGGCCTGCCCCGGTCCTACTGACTCGTGAGGCAGCTCTCCGCGTCTATGAAGGAGTTGGGACGTTGAGCGTCCCAAATCCTTCATAGACAAGCCCGAGACCAGCTGAAGGCCAAGCACCACGGAAGGCGACTTTCCATGAGCACGCTCCACGGCAAGACGATCATCATCTCCGGCGGCAGTCGCGGGATCGGCGAGGCCATCGCGGTCCGCGCCGCCCGCGACGGTGCGAACATCGCCTTGCTGGCGAAGACGGCTGAGCCGCATCCGAAGCTGCCTGGCACGGTCTACACCGCGGCCAAGGCGATCGAGGACGCCGGTGGGCAGGCGTTGCCGATCGTCGGCGACGTCCGTGACGACACGTCGGTCGAGGCCGCGATCGCGCGGACCGCCGAGCAGTTCGGCGGGATCGACATCGTGCTCAATAACGCCAGCGCGATCGACCTGACGCCGACCGAATCGGTCAGCATGAAGCGCTACGACCTGATGCAGGACATCAACGCGCGTGGCTCGTTCCTGCTGTCGAAACTCGCCATCCCGTATTTGAAGCTGTCGGGCAACGCGCATATCCTGACCCTGTCGCCGCCGATCAGTCTCGACGAGAAGTGGTTCCAGGCCGGGCATCTCGCGTACAGCATCGCGAAGTACTCGATGAGCCTGGTGACCGTCGGGCTCGCCGCGGAACTGCGGCCGCACGGGATCGCCGCGAACTCGCTGTGGCCGAGGACGACCATCGACACCGCCGCGATCCGCAACGTCGTCGGCGCCGAACTCGCGGCGAAATCGCGGACGCCGGAGATCATGGCGGACGCGGCACACGCGATCCTCACCAAACCGAGCCGCGAGGCCACCGGAAATTTCTACCTCGACGACGAGGTGCTGGCCGCCGAGGGCGTCACCGATTTCTCGAAGTACCGCATCGGCGGGCGCGAGGAAGACCTGTGGCTCGATTTCTGGGTCGAGAGTCGCACTCCGGATTCCGGGCCATGATCCGCGAACCACAGCAGGAACGCAGCCGGACAACCCGGCGGCGGCTCGTCGAGGCCGCCGTCGAGACGATCGGCGAGCTGGGCTGGAACGGGACCACGGTGGCGGTGATCGCCGAACGCGCCGGAGTCTCGCGTGGTGCGGCGCAGCATCACTTCCCGACCAGGGAGGACCTGGTCGCCGCGGCCGTCGAGCATGTCGGTGAGATCCAGATCGTCGAACTGCGTTCCCGGGCGGCCGAGCTGCCTTCCGGGCGGTCGCGGATCGAACGGGCCGTCGACATGGTGCTCAACCTCTACAGCGGGCCGATGTTCCGTGCCGCGCTCCACCTGTGGGTCGCGGCGTCGACCGACGAAGGGCTGCGCGCGACGCTGGTGCCGCTGGAGGCGCGAGTCGGCAGGGAAGCACATCGGGTGACGGTCGAACTTCTCGGTGTCGACGAGGCCCACCATGGCGTTCGTGAGCTGGTCCAGGCCACTCTCGATCTTGCGCGCGGCCTGGGGCTGGCGAATCTGCTGACCGACGACACGAAGCGCCGCAAGCAGATCGTGGCCCAGTGGGCCAGGGTCCTGGAGCCGACGCTGGCACTGGCGAAAACCCGGAAAGCGACGGGAACGTAGAGATTCCCCGGAACGTCTGAGATCTTGTTAACACTGATGGAGCAGCGACCGATAACACGGTGTAAGTGCTCCTGGTTGAGGTAGCTGATCGAGAGAGGTTGTCCGGTGTCCGGTTCAGAGGTCGAGTTGTCCCATCGAGCCATGGCGATGCTGCGAGCGGTCGCGGGCCGCCGCGCCCAGATGTCGTGCAGCTGCGAGCCGGACCTCTTCATCGACGGCTTCGCCTGTTGTGACCAGATGACCGCGCACGCCCTCGCTCACGGTGGCTACATCCGCCCCGCCGAGTCCACCGGCCTCTCCGCCGTCACCGGCCGGGTGTCCGCCGAGCTGACCGAAGCCGGCGAAGCCGCGATCGCGGTCACCGCAGCTGCCTGACCCTTCGCCGCACCGTCTGTCCGGTGTGGACGACAACCGTTTACAACAGGCTGCCGCGTTCCTAGGATCCACCCCGGGATGAGGCCGTCGCACTGCGCGACGGCCGGGGTTTCTGGAGGTGCCGATGGCACGCACGGCTCGCCGCGAAAACGGTGGGGACGCCCTAAGTGGTCGGTTTCGGAAGTCCTTCAGGGTCTCGACGGCCCAGCTTCCCGCTGGACGTACGGCCGAAAGGCCCGAGTACAACCCGGTACGAGGACCTTCCGGCCGCACGCCCAGCGGAAACCTGGATCCGCCGATACCCACGAAAGACTTCCGAAACCAACCACTGAGCGAGCTGATGCGGGCGGCAGGCGCGGCACCCCGCCGCCGGGGACCGCGTGGGCCGAAGCACCGGGCCCCCGGTATGGCGGGCAGCGGGAAGGTCCGGCGGATTTCCGCGCTTTCGGCGGGCGGTGCCGTCGTCGGCGGCCTGCTGGCCGTGCTGCTCACGCCGGGTGACTCGGCCGACGTCATCCCCGGGATCGCGCCCTTTCCGCCGTCGCTGACCATCGCGCCGCAGGCGGTGCAGGTCCCGGACGACGCGATCCCCACCCCCGTCCCGGAGGGGCCTCCGGGTGGCAGTGTCGCGCCCCCACCCCCGCTGACCGCGTCGATGAACGGCTCGGAAAAGCCCTCGCCGACACCGGCCCCCGAACCGCCTCCGGAACAGCCGCGGGATCCGCGAGCCGGTCATTACGACCGTGACTGGTACTACGACTGGTACTACGGCGGCGGCAGGCAGCCGCAATGGGGCGGTTAGGGCCGAACGGGTGATCGGTGGTATCGCTCACCGTCGAACAAGAATTACGATTATCCCCGGATTTCGTCCTTTCGTGTCTGGTGTGCTTATTCCCGTACCCTGACTTCGATCAGCTACCTACGATGGTCCGCACTCTCCAATCCCTTTCGGAGCCAAGCTAGGGGCTGAACAGGAAAATGAGTGTCGGCCGACATTCTCCCGCGGTGAAACTTGCCCGGAGAATGCTGATCAACCGCGAGACGGGGAAGCCGTCGCGCCCGCAGCCGGTGACGCTGCTGCTCGGACCGGTCGGTTCGGGAAAGACCACGGCACTGGGTGCGATCCGGCGCGACCTCGGCTGGGGCGTCGTGCACGCCGGGTTCGATTTCGGGCAAGGCGACCGGGCCAGCACGATCGACGTGCTCACGAAACTGGCCTACTCGTTGTCGGGTAAATGGCGGAATCGCCCGAAACCGCAGTTCGTTCGGTTCACCATCGCACTGATCGCAGTACAGGCGGAGCTTCCCGGCCGGAATCGTGACGAGGATCGGGAACTGCTGAAAGCGATCATCAACGGTTTCCACCGAATCCGCTGGACGCCGCGGATGGACGAACTGCTCGGCGGGCTGACCGAGATGATGAAGGTGCTGGGTCTCGTCGAACCCGGGCACGCGGACATGTTCCGCCAGGCGCTCCCGCTCCTGATCCGCAATATCCGGCCGAGGCTGGGCAAGGCCCTGCGGTCGCTGGCCGATTTCCCGAACGCCGAAGGCCGGGAGCCGTACGACGCGCTGGTCGAACTCAACCAGCTCGCGCACGGCAACGCCCGCGATGCCGAGGCCGTCAACGAATGGCTGGTCGCGGCGTTCCTCGGCGACGTCCGGGAGAACCACCGGCGGATGGCCAAACCGGAGGAGAAGAGCCCCTGCTCCTGCGACCTCACGCCGCAGCGCAGGCACTGGCACAACTGGGTCCTGCTGCTGGACGACGTCGACCACGCCGGTGGGACCGAGTTCCTCGCCGACCTGATCGCCGCGCGGGAACGGTACGCCGTGCAACATCCCAACGACCACGAAGCGCATGACGCGTTGCTCATCATCGCCACCAGCGGCCGCTGGCACGGCGACTGGGGCACCGCGTGGCTGGCGCCGTGGAAACCCGCGTCCGGCGCACCGCCCGCCGTCCGGCCGGTGGCCGAATGCGAAGAAGCGTCCTACGAAGACTGGGCGAACGCGGCAGGTGGGGCGCTCGCCTCGCCGTACTATCCGGTCCGGCTCGCGCCGCAGCCGATCGGGCGGATCGCCCGCCTCCTCGATTCCGGCGCGCTGACCCCGAAAGTCGCGCTCGCGCACCGGGCGACCGGCGGACTGCCGTCGGCGATCGAGCAGATCGCGGCGCAATTGCGGGTGACCGACGTGCGGGAAGGCGTCCGCGACGTGCTCACCACCGGTCCCGGGGACGAACGGGATCCGTGCTACCGCAGGCTGACCGAGCTGGGCCTGACCGAGCACCTCGACGACGTCGGCATCGACGACTTCGTGACCGCCGCCCCGTTCGCGACCGCGCCGTGGCTGATCCCGGACGCCGCCCAGAGCCGGATCGACCAGCCGCACGTCGGGCGGATCCTGACCGAACTGCGCACCGCGCTGTGGGTGACGGCGAAGAACTCCGCCGTCACGACCGACGATCAGGCCGCACTCCATCCGTGGATCTCCGCGAACCTGGTGTCCGCGCTGGCCCGCCGCCGTGACGGGCCGACCTACGCCGGTCAGTTCAAGGCCCTGCGTGACGATCCGGACACCGCGCAGGATCCGGTGCGCCTTGCCTACTGCAACCTCGCGCTGGGCGACCTCGGTGAGGTGGTCACCTTCTTCGAGCGCGAGTTCAACCGCGTCCCGCACGCGGAGTGGGTGGCGAGACTCGAGCTGGTACTGAACGCGCCGGACGATCTCCCGCCAGGGCGGGAACACGCCGAGCTGTACGCCGAACTGGTCAACCTGGACGCCGAGCACAGCGCGGGTGAGCGATCCGAGATCCGCAACAACGTCGCCCGGCTCATCGCCGCGGGCTGGCTGGCCGCCGACCCGTTCGCGGTCCGCGGCCAGGACCAGCACCAGGTGATCGCGAACGCCTTCGCCGCGCTGGCCACGACTTCGCACCGTCCCGACGTCGGCGCACTGGTGTCGGCGAAAGAACTCGCCCGTCGCGGCGAATTCCCCTGAACCCGAACGGAAATCCCGCCATGTCCTGGTTCGACTCCTTGAGAACCCGCTTGTCCCGTACCCGTGCCCGCGCGGCGGCGGGCCCGCCGGTCCGCCCGCGAGGCTGGGCGCGACGGCACCGCGGTCTGCTGTCGGTGGTCGTCTTCATCCTGCTGGCCGCCATGGTGGTGCCCGCGGCACCGTGGGAGAACTGCGGTGCCGGGCTGCGTTCGGTGGACGCGAACGCCAAGTCGGTCGGCTCGTCCCACGTCTGCGTCGGACTGAACCTCGATTCCGGTCCGATGCGGGACAACGATCCACTCGACCCGCTGGAGAAGCTCATCAAGGGCAGGAACGAGGCGGCGGGTGAGAATTTCAAGACCATCGTGGTGCTGGAAAACCTCGCTCCCGATCCGAAGGTCGACAGTCAGCCGTTCTCGTTCGTCCGGCATGAGATCCAGGGTGCGATCGCCGCGGCGTGGCCGAAGAACGGGCCAGCCGGGATCAAGCTCCTGCTGGCCAACTACGGCAGCAACGCCGACCACTGGCAAGCGGTCGCGGAGGAGATCATCGCGGCGGCGTCGAGTCAGCGGATCGTCGCCGTCACCGACATCGGGATCAGCTCGGGAAACAGCCGGGCGCTGGTCGCCGAACTGTCCAAGCACGGCATCGCGTCCGTCGGTGCCACCGTGACCGCGGACAACATGAACACCGATCCGAAGGGCGCGCGGATCGAGAACTTCTTCCGCGTCGGCCCGACCAACACCGATGAAGCACGGGCCGCCGCCGGCTACATCGCGGCGCACGGCTTCCGCCGCGTGATGATGATCCAGGGCACCAGCGAGGAGGACACCTACGCGACCACGCTCGCCCAGGCCGTCCAGAGCGCTTCGAAGGTCCCGATCGTCTTCACGAAGAAGTACGACGTCAAGCCGCTGTCGGACACCCCACGTGACGTCTATTTGCGGAATCTGTTCGGCAGCTGGCATTCCGACATCTGCGGAGCCCGGCCCGACCTCATCTACTTCGCCGGGCGCGGGCTCGATCTCGGCGCGTTCGTGACGGCGCTGGCGGAGGACGGCGCCTGCGAACAACTCGAATCGGTGACCCTGATGACCGGGGACGACGCGAGCACGCTCGCCGGGAACTCCTTGCCGCTGGACAAGGACATCGGCGTCCGGATCCGGTACACGGGACTGGCCTATCCCGACCAGTGGGATATGTTCACCGCCGATCCGGCCTATCCGACGTACAAGAAGAACCACGACAACTTCATCGCCGAATTCACCGGGACCCACGGTTTCCAACGAGGGGAACTGTGGGACGGCGCCGCGATGATCGAGCACGACGCGGTCGCCGTCGCGGTCCGGGCGGCGATGGACAACGTGTCGTCGGATCCGGTTTCGGTGGCGAACCTGTTGCGCAGCATCGATTGCAACTCCCCGGTGCCCGGGGCGTCCGGTTTCCTCGCCTTCGACCAGACGACGGGGAACCAGCTGGACAAGGCGTTGCCGATCCTGTCCATCGACCCGGACGGTTCGGTGCATCCGGTCGACCTCGTGTGGTCGCGGGGACGTCCGCTGAACACCTCGCCGGACTGCGGCGGCTGAGCACTTCGCGCGTGAAGGTCCCGTTCCCTCGGCTGGTCAGCCGTGGCCGGGGAACGGGGCCTTCACGGAGCCGGATCAGCCGGTGTAACCCGCCACGATCTTCGTGTAGTCGTATTTGCCCTGTCCGATTCCCGCGCAGTTGTTGCAATCGCGGTTCACCGCCCAGAACGACAGCCGGGCGAGATGTTTGCCCGCCGCGTAGTCGCGGATCGCGCGGAAGTCGGCGACGCTGACGGTTTCGCCCGGCGAGTCGGTGTTCCCGTTCATCGACGAGAGCCCGCTGCGCCGGTAGGCCGCGTCGTCGCTCAGGCCGAAGGTGGTCTTGACGACGTTCTTCAGCCCGTCCACGGCACTGCGGGTCTTGCCCGCCATGTCACCACCGCTGGAGAAATCGAACGGCATGACCGACCACGCGTCGACACCCGCGCCGAGTACCTTCGACTGGTTGATCAGCCGCTTTCCGGGCGCGTTGGGGCCGCCGACCTCGGTCGGAATGGTGATGACCACCCGCAGGCCGGGGTTCTTCTGCTTCGTGAGCTTGACGGCGTTCAGGATGCGGTCCTGGACAGTGTAGTTCTCGAATTCGTCGGTGTTCTCGATGTCGAGGTCGATCGCCTTGAGTTTGTAGGCGTCGATGACCTTTTGGTAAGCGCCGGCGAGGGCGGCGGGTGTGCCGCATTTCGGGCCGAGCTTCGTACCGGACCAGCCGCCGAATGACGGGATGACGTCGCCGCCCTTGGCCCGGATGTTGTTGATCATGGTGGCGTCGGCGCCGGTGAGGGACCGGCTGCCGTCCCATTTCGGGTTGCAGCCGCCGTCGGAGAGGATGAACGCGAGGGTGAAGGCCTTGACCCCGGAGGCGTTCATCGCGGCGATCGGGTCCGTCTGTCCCGACCACTGGTACAAATAGGGTGAGGCGAGCACCGGATCCGGGGCGGCCGAGGCGACGGGGGCGAGGCCGACGGCCGTGGCGAGAGCGGCGCCGACAGTGGTGGCCAGTGTTGCCCAGCGTCGTAGGGATTTCATAGGTCCTCCAACTGGTACGCGCGTGACAAGACGCGCAGGTGTGGAGCACCTCTCGTCTTGACGCGGCGTATCAACCGGGAGGTCACTGTGTGCTCACTCACAGTGGACTAGACCATTGAGGACTGTCAAGAATTCACCGGGATTCCACGCGGGATCGACCAACCTTAGTAGGGGGACATGACCCGTAAAGAGGAGTGACAGCACTGCGAGAACCGGCTAGTTTGCCGAAATGGTGGGGGACTCCCTGATGGCGACCGTAAGCGGCGGCCGAAGCGGCTGGTTCGCCGCGCCACGGCGGGTTCTGGGGTCCTGGACCCTGTGGGAACTACCCAGGCGGGGCCTCATCGGGTACCTGCTCCTCGTCGACGCGGCCGCGCTCGCCGCCGTCACCTACCTCTTCGCCCTGCGCCCGCCCGCGCCGTCGGCGCTGCTCCCGTTTTCCGCGCTGCTGGCCGGAATGACCCTCAGTTCGGAGCTTTCGCGTCCCGTCGAGCGGTCGCGGGCCGACACCCGGCTCGGTGCCGGGCTCGACGCCGCCTGGATTTTCGCCGGTGCGTTGCTGCTGCCACCGGCTCTCGCCGCCACCCTCGTCGTCGCTTCGGGGGTGTACCGCTGGTTCCGGATCCGCCGCGGCATCCCGCACCGTCAGGTGTTCGCGGCCGCCGCCACGATGATGTCCGCGCTCGCCGCCTCGTTGGTGCCCATCCTCGTCGGAGCGGCGCCGTTCGCCGAAGCGACAAGGGATTTCCAGGGCTTCGCGCTGGTTTTCGGCACCGGGCTGGTGTTCCTGTCCGTCGATGCGGCACTCGCCGCCCCCGCCGCCGAATTCGGGGCGGAACCCTCGGGTTTCGCCTTCGACGCGGCGATGGTCGCCTTCGGTCTGCTGATCGCGTGGACGGCGGTGGACTGGCCCTTTGTCACGGTGGTGCTCGTCGCCGCGCTCGTGGTGCTGCACCGGGCGGGGACCATGCGGGCCCTGCGCGGCCACGCGGGTACGGACGCGGGCACCGGCCTGCTCACCGCGTCGTCCTGGTTGGACGGTGCCCGCACCCAGCTCGACCTGCTTCGCGGCCGTGGCACCGAGCTTTCGCTGCTGATGCTCGACCTCGACCATTTCGCGCGGCTCAACGACGCGCACGGCAGACGCGTCGGCGACGACGTCCTGCGCGCTGTCGCCGACACCCTGCGTGCGGAGGTCCGCGCGGCGGATCTCGTCGGCCGGTTCGGCGGCGAGGAGTTCGTCGTCCTGCTGCCCGGCACCACCCGGTTCGACGCGCACGCGATCGCCGAGCGGATCCGGCAGCGGATCGCGTCGACCGCCGTCTCACTGGGTGGGACGCGGCCGGGTGACCCGCTGTTCGCCGGGACAACGATTTCGATCGGCGTCTCGTCGCATCCGGCCGACGGCGAGACACTCGACCGGCTCGTCGGCGCCGCGGATCAGGCACTGCGCGCGGCGAAGGCGGCCGGACGCAACCGGACCGTCGTCGTCGAGACCGAAGAACCACTCGCCTAAGCCGTGTCCCGCGTCAGAAGTTCGTGTCGTAGGTAGGTGGGCGAGCACGCGAGTTACGGCCTTGGGCATGCGAGTGCGGGGCACGTACGGACTTCTGATTCAGGGCGCTAGGCCGTGTCCTGGGTCGTGGGGACGCCGATGTCCTCAAACCACAGCTCCGGATGGTCCCGGATGAACTCGGTCATCAGAGCGGTGCACGCCGGATCGTCGAGCAGGGTGATCTCGACGCCGTTTTCCGCGAGCCAGCCGTGGCCGCCCTCGAAGGTGGCGGCCTCGCCGATGATCACCCGGCCGATGCCGAACTGGCGCACCAGCCCGCTGCAATACCAGCAGGGGGAGAGGGTGGTGACCATGATCGCGTCCCGGTAGTGCGGTCGCCTGCCGGCGTTCCGGAACGCCGAGGTCTCGGCGTGCATCGACGGATCGCCGTCCTGGACCCGGCGGTTGTGCCCTCGGCCGAGCAGCACTCCGGCGGTGTCGAACAACGCGGCGCCGATCGGGACCCCGCCCTCGGCCTTGCCGAGTTCGGCTTCCTCGCGGGCGATGGACAGCAAGTGCGCGGGATCGATCACCTGGATCACCTTACCCGCCGGATCGAGGACCGGAACTGTCCGCGATGTCTGCCAGACTCCTCCCATGAAGCGAGCGAACCGATGACCATGGGCACGTCGGCACGGCTGCTGCGGTTGCTGTCCCTGCTGCAGGCGCGGCGCGATTGGCCGGGCGGGGATCTGGCCGAGCGGCTCCAGGTGGACGTCCGCACGGTCCGTCGCGACGTCGAGCGGCTGCGGGAGCTGGGTTACCCGGTGCACGCCACCCCGGGCGTCGCGGGCGGCTACCGGCTCGGTGCCGGGGCCGCGCTCCCGCCGTTGCTGCTGGACGACGACGAGGCCGTCGCGGTCGCCGTCGGGCTCCGCACCGCCGCGAACGGGACGGTGTCGGGGATCGAGGAGACCTCGGTGCGCGCGCTCGCGAAACTGGAGCAGGTGCTGCCGGCCCGGCTGCGGCACCGGGTGGCCGCGCTGAACACCGCGATGATCCCGCTCGGCGGCGTCGTCCCGGTCATCGACGCGGACGCGCTGACGGTCATCGCGTCCGCTTGCCGTGACCAGCAGCGGCTCCGGTTCGGCTACCGCAGTCACCACGGCGACGTCACCGAGCGGTACATCGAGCCGCTGCGGATGGTGCACACCGGGCGCCGGTGGTACCTGGTCGCGTTCGACCTCGACCGCGACGACTGGCGGACCTTCCGCGTCGACCGCATCGACGGCGTCCCGGACACCAGTTTCCGCTTCACACCGAGGGAACCACCTGCCGAGGACCTCGCGGCCTACGTCTCCCGCGGGATCACGTCGTCGCCGTATCCGCATCAGATGGTGCTGCGGGTGAACACCTCGGCGGAGGCGCTCGCCGAGAACGTGTCCCCGACCGTCGGGACGATCGAAGCCATCGACGAGCACACCTGCCGGGTCCGGGTCGGCTCCAACGACCTTTCCGTGATGCCTTACTACCTCGCCCATTGGGACGTCGACTTCGTCGTGGAGGAGGCGCCGGACGAGGTCAAGGAACGGCTAAGGCTGGTCGCCGACCGCTTCGCGCGCGCGGTCGGCTGAGTCCGAAGTGGACCGTGCCGCCTTCGCGCGTTTGGCAAGCAGGCCGATCGAACCGAGCGAGATCAGTGCCAGCACGATGATGTAGAGCGAAACCGACATCGACGTCCCGGTGGATTCCAGCAGCAGCACCATGATGAACGGCGCGAGCCCGCCGCCGACGACCGCGCTGATCTGGTAGCCGAGCGAGGCGCCGGTGTAGCGCATCTCGGCGGTGAACAGCTCCGCGAACAGCGCCGCCTGTGGGCCGTACATGATGCCGAGGAACAGCGAACCGACGAACGACGCGACCACGAACAGCGGCAGGGAAGCGGTGTCGATCAACAGGAACATCGGGATCGCCCAGAGTGCGACACCCGCCGCGCCGAAGGTGTAGATCTTGAGCCTGCCGATGCGGTCGGACAGTTTCGCCGAAAGCGGGATGATCGCCAGCTGCAGGGTGCTGATCAGCAGCGTCGCGACCAGCACGGTGGTGCGCGACATCCCGAGATGGCGGGTGGCGTAGTCGAGGACGCCGTTGAGCAGGATGTAGAAGGTGGCCGTGTTGACCATGAACGAGCCGCCCGCCAGCAGCACCGTGCCCTTGTGATCACGCATGACCTCGCGCAGTGGCGACTTGACGCGCCCGCGCTCCTCGGCGGCGAGTTTCACTTCGGCACGGCGGTATTCGGGGGTTTCGTCGATCTTGACATGCATGTACCACGCCAGCCCGAGCACGAGAATGCCGGCCAGGAACGGAATACGCCACGCCCAGGTGAGGAAGTCCGACGGCGGGGCGACCTGCGCGGCGACCAGGAACACCGTATTCGCCAGTACCACGCCGATCGGGACGCCGAGCTGGACCAGGCTGCCGTAGAGACCGCGTTTGCCGGGCGGCGCGTATTCGGTGGCGAGCAGCATCGCGCCGCCCCACTGCGCGCCGACGGCGACACCTTGCACCAGCCTCAGCAGCACCAGGAGGATCGGCGCGGCGATGCCGATGGTGTCGTAGGTCGGGAGCAGGCCGATCAGCGTGGTCGCGGCGCCCATCAGCGCGATCGCCATGACCAGCACGGGTTTGCGGCCGCGTTTGTCACCGAGGCTGCCCGCGATGATCCCGCCCAGCGGCCGGGCGAGGAAGCCGACCGCGAAGGTCGCGAACGAGGCGAGGACACCGGCCGCCGCGTTGGTGGTGGGGAAGAAGGTCTTCCCGAAGACCAGGGCGGCCGCGATTCCGAAGACGAAGTAGTCGTACCACTCGACTGACGAGGCGAGTGCCGCCGCGGTGGCGGCCCTCCTGCGCTGGGACACGGTGATCGTCGGTTCGGCGGCGGTTTCAGGGGCGTTCTGTGCACTGTCGGCCATCTGGATGCCCTTCGCTCGGCGCTGCTGCGGCGATGCATTCCGGGCAAGTTAACAACCGCTTAGTATGTGGTCAACGTCTCACCGGGTATTTCTAGATACCGACCAGTTGGTATGTCACTCTGGTGGCGGTTTCGCCCGACGGGGTCGATCTGCACTGGTCAGGAGAGTTTCGTGCCGAGCATGCGCAGCACCAGCTCGCTGTACTCCTCGCCCAGCTTCTTCGGCGTCTGGCGGGCCCGGTCGCTGTACCAGCGTGACACGTCGACGCCGAGTGAGAGCACGGCACGCGCGGCGGTGTGCGGATCGCCGACGGTGAAGACGCCGGCCTCCGAGCCTTCGGTGATGACTTCCCGCACGATCTGCTCGATGCGGCGGCGCAGTTTCGCGACGACGTCGAACTCCTCGTCCGGCAACGCGTGGAGTTCGTACTGCACCACGCGCGCCACGGTATGCCGCCGGGCGTGCCAGGCCACGAAGTCCTCGACCAGCAGCCGGATCCGCTCGACCGGGTCGGTCTCCCGCGCCACGACACTCTCGACCAGCGAGAGCGTCTGCTCGTGGCCGTATTTGGAGATCGCGAACAGCAATGCGGCCTTGGACGGGAAGTGGACATACAGCGCCGCGGGGCTCATGCCCGCCGCCGAGGCGATGTCCCGGGTGGTGGTCGCGTGATAGCCGCGCCGCGCGAACGATTCGACCCCGGCCAGCATCAGCCGCCGAGCCGTCTCCGGCTGGACGTCGGGCCACAGTTCGGCCGAGAGCGACATGGTCATCCGCAGATCCTTCCAGACGCTCGTACCGGATGGTGGGCTTGACACCACCTCCCGGCCTTCCCATTGTAAGTGAGCGCTCGCTTAGTGAACCGCTCGCTTAGTGAACCGCTCGCTTAGTGAACCGCTCGCTTAGTGAACACAGAGGAGATCGAAGAGTGAACTCGTTCAAGGATCGCGTCGCGATCGTCACCGGCGCGAGCCGCGGTATCGGGCTCGGGATCGCCAAGGACCTGGTCGAGCGCGGTGCGAAGGTGTGCATCACGGCGCGCAAGCCGGAGCCGCTGGCCGAGGCCGTCGCCGAACTCGGTGGCGAGGGCGTCGCCATCGCCGTCCCTGGCAAGGCCGACGACACCGCGCACCAGGACGAGGTCATCGCCAAGACCATCGAAGCCTTCGGTCGCTTGGACATGCTGGTCAACAACACCGGCATCAACCCGGTGTACGGGCCGACACTGGACATCGAGCCCGAAGCCGCCGCGAAGATCTTCGCCGTCAACGTGCTCGCTCCGCTTTCGTGGACCCGCCGGGCGCGGGACGCGTGGATGGGGGAACACGGCGGCGCGGTGGTGAACGTCGCGTCCGTCGCGGGGCTCGGCGCGTCGCCCGGGATCGGCATGTACGGCGTCAGCAAGGCCGCGCTGATCCGGCTCACCAAGGAACTCGGCTTCGAACTGGGCCCGAAGATCCGCGTGAACGCCGTCGCGCCCGCCGTGGTGAAGACCAAGTTCGCGACCGCGCTGTACGAAGGCCGTGAGGAAGAGGTTTCGGCGTCGTACCCGATGAAACGTCTCGGGGTGCCGGCCGACATCGCGAGCGCCGTGTCGTTCCTGCTCTCGGAAGAGGCGGGCTGGATCACCGGGCAGACCGTCGTCCTCGACGGCGGCGTGACCCTGGCTGGTGGCCTGTGACCGCGGCGTTCGCCGGAGCCGGTGTCGTCATCACCGGCGGAGGCGGCGGAATCGGCGCCGCGCTCGCCCGCCGGTTCGCCGCCGAGGGCGCGCGTGTCGTCGTCGCCGACCTGAACGGCGACGCCGCGTCCGAAGTCGCGAAGGAAGTCGGCGGCACGGCTGTCGCCGGTGACGCCGCGGGCGAAGCGGGTGTCGCGTCGCTGATCGAAATCGCGCGCGAGACGCTCGGCGAAGTCGATGTCTTCTGTGCCAACGCCGGAATCGCGCCGATGGGTGGCGTCGACGCGCCCGAAGAGGACTGGGCGCGGATCTGGGACGTCAACGTGATGGCGCACGTGCGTGCTTCGCGGCTTCTCCTGCCGGTGTGGCTCGAACGCGGTCGCGGGCACTTCATTTCGACCGTTTCGGCGGCGGGTTTGCTGACCACCCTCGGTTCGGCGTCGTACTCGGTGACCAAACACGGCGCGCTCGCGTTCGCCGAATGGCTGTCCGCGACCTACCGGCATCGCGGGCTGACCGTGCAGGCGATCTGCCCGCAGGGTGTGCGGACGGCGATGCTGGAGAACACCGGGCCCGCCGGCGAACTGCTCATGGGCGCGTCGGCGATCCAGCCGGAGCAGGTCGCGGACGCGCTTTTCGAGGCCATCGAGGCCGGGCGTTTCCTGGTGCTGCCGCATCCCGAGGTCGCGGACTACTACGCCGCGCGGGCCACGCAGACCGACCGCTGGCTCGGTGGGATGAACAAACTGCAGCGCAAGGTGGAGCAGGTCGTCGGCGAGTGATTTCCGGCGCCGCGCACGGTTTTCGCCGTGCGCGGCCTGCTGTCGTTCAGGCGACTTCGTTGAGCTTTCCGGTGGCGACGTCGAAAACGAAGCCGCGGACGGAGTCCTTCTTCGGGATGAACGGACTGTTCCTGATTCGCCCGATCGACTGACGGACATCCTCGTCGAGATCGCTAAACGCCTCGGCGGCCCAAGGAGGTTTGACCCCGACTTCCTCCTGGATCGACTTCTTGAACTCGTCGTCGGTGAAAGTCAGCATTCCGCAGTCGGTGTGGTGGATCAGAATGATCTCCTCGGTGCCGAGCAGACGCTGGCTGATCGCGAGGGAACGGATCTCGTCCTCGGTGACGACGCCGCCCGCGTTACGGATGACGTGCGCTTCGCCTTCCTGGAGGCCGAGCACGCCGTAGACGTTGATGCGGGCGTCCATACAGGCGAGCACGGCGATGTGCTTGGCGGGCGGCAAGGGTAGAGGTCCGGAAAAGCGCGCAGCGTAGTCGGCGTTGTTGGCCAGGAGTTCGTCGGTGACCGACATGATTTCCCTTCCGTTCGGCGTGCGGGTGAGTGGACCGTTCGGATGCACGCATGCGCAACCGCGCCCATGAACTGGGACCAGGACTCGTCTGATCGGGTGGATGGACCAAGCCGGGGCGGTCCGGTGACCGAACGCGCGCGGGCGCGCGGGAGTTTAGGGGCGGGAGTGGGGGCCGGACCGCCTTCGCTGACCGTGTGGATTTTGACGCGTTGGATGATCCCAAATCCACACAGTGCCGCACGACAGTTCCTGGTACCACCGTGGATATCGGACAGAACCGCGATCGTGGACCTGGCCGCGGCCTGTCAACGCGAGTCATCCCACGCAAGGTGGCCCCGGGCGGAGGTTGATCTTCGCCGGGGGATCGGCCACTGTGGGTCCGGGGTCTTGCTCGCGGTAAGGAAAACTCAATGAGTAAACGTTTCGTGTTCCGTGGGGCCGTTCTCGCCGCGACCGTCGCGGGATCGGTGCTCACCGCGGGTTCCGCGATGGCGAGCACCGCGGAACCGTGCGCGGCCGGGGCGTCGGGTGACGTCGCCGCGGCTTCCTGCACGCCGTACCGGAAACAGAGCGAGGGCTGGAGCAGCAAGACAGCCTGCAACCGCGCCGGCAACGAAGGCGCCCAGGCGATGCGCTGGACCGGCTGGAACTGCAACCAGGCGCTGGCGGGCTGGGAGCTGTGGGTGCGCACCTGCACCGCGCTGGCCGCGGAAGAGGGCGTGGCTGCCACGCGCGAAACGGTCTGACCGGAGGCAAGGGCCGTCTCGGGTGCGAAACCCGTGGCGGCCTCTTCGCGTGCCATTGTCCATAATGGACTGCCCTCGGGTGAACGCCCGCGAGGGTATTCACGGGCGCGCCGCGGCTGAACTCCCCGGTGAGGCCGTCGAGCACCGCACCGCGCCCGCGGCCGGATTCGACCGCGAGCCCGCCGAGAGCCGGTAACTCCACCGTCGACAAACCGGCCGGTATGCTGAGGGCCCGCACGAGAAGGAGCCGGCCATGACACGAGCGACCACCCGCAAGGCGGGTCCGGCCGACGCGAGCGGCGACGACCAGGCCGCCGTGCCGCGCCGGCTGCTGTCGCACGCGACGAAGCTCTTCGCGAAGAAGGGCTTCGACCGCACCTCCGTGCAGGAGATCGTCGAGGCGGCCGGGGTCACCAAGGGGGCGATGTACCACTACTTCGGTTCCAAGGACGACCTCCTTTACGAGATCTACGCCCGGGTGCTGCGTGCGCAGACCGAGCAGCTGGAGAAGGTGGCGTCGGGTGAGGCGCCACTGCGGGAGCGGCTGCGTTCGGCCGCGTCCGACGTCGTCGTCAGCACCATCGACAACCTCGACGACAACACGATCTTCATGCAGTCCATGCATCAGCTCAGCGTGGAGAAGCAGAAGGCCGTCCGCGCGGAACGCCGCAAGTACCACGAGCGGTTCCGCACACTGATCGAGGAAGGCCAGGAGTCCGGTGAATTCCGCGCGGACAAACCGGCCGACGTGATCGTCGACTTCTTCTTCGGCTCGGTGCACCACCTCGGTTCCTGGTACCGGCGTGGCGGCGCGCTTTCGGCCCGCCAGATCGGCGACCACTACGCCGACCTCCTGCTGGCCGCGCTGCGCCCCGAATAGGCTTAGTGGTTGGTTTCGGAAGTCTTTCGTGGGTGTCGGCGGATCCAGATTTCCGCTGGGTGTGCGGCCGGAAGGGTTCTCGTACCGGGTTGTACTCGGGCCTTTCGGCCGTACGTCCAGCGGGAAGCTGGGCCGTCGAGACCCCGAAGGACTGCCGAAACCGACCACTTAGCCCGGTGGCACGGGCACGAGTCGTTCGGCGAACCAGTCACAGCGGCGTTCGAGCACCGTTCCCACCTCCCAGCCGGAGGTGAACGCCAGCAGCCCCATCGCCACTTCGTCGGCGGCTTCGGGTGGCAGGTCCTGGTCGGCCAGGCTCGATCTCAGTGCGTCGGCGTAGTCGGAGTAGGTGAATCCGGGCAGGTCCGCGACGAGTGCCGTCGTCGTCCCTTCATGCGAGCTCAGCCCGCCGAACGACCGGCCGCATCCGCAAGCGGAATCGGGCGAGGTGCCGCCTTCGGTGCAGCTCGGGGCGATCCAGATCAGTTCGCCTTCGACGCAGTCGTTGAAGTCGTTCTCCCGCGCACCCTGGGTCCTCGAGGTGGCCACGAGCAGTTTCATGATGACTCCCTGTTCGATCAGATGTTCGAACAGTTGTACCGGCGGGGTCCGACACTTTCCGGACCCCGCCGAAACGAGTCAGGCAGGCAGGTTGATCAGCGGCGCGAGTGCCGCACGATGCCGTCCAGGGGTGCCGAAGGCGATCTCGTCGCTCTTCGCGCGCTTCAGGTACAGATGCGCCGGGTGCTCCCAGGTCATGCCGATCCCGCCGTGCAGCTGGATCGCCTCTTCGGCGGCGTGGACGGCGATGGGGGAGTTGCGTGCCTGTGCCACCGCGACGGCGATGGGGATGTCCTCACCGGAGGCCAGGCAGTCCGCGGCGTAGCGTGCCGTCGCCCGTGCGTTGACCAGGTCCGTGTACAGGTTCGCCAGCCGGTGCTTGAGCGACTGGAACGACCCGACCTGACGGCCGAACTGGTAGCGCTCCTTGAGGTACCGCACCGTCTCGGTCAGTGCCCATTCGGCGATCCCGAGCTGTTCCGACGCCAGCAGTCCCGCCGCGGTCACCAGCGCCGTGTCCAGCGCGGACGGCGCCGTCGAGGCGTCCGCGACGTGCTTCGCCGCCACGTTCTCCAGCGTGACGTCGGCGATGCGCCGGGTCAGGTCCAGCGAGATCGCCTCGGTGACCGTCACTCCGGTCGAAGCCGCGTCGACGGTGTAGAGGCCGGGACCATCGGGACCCACCGCCGGGACGACGAGCAGTTCCGCCACGGACGCGTCCACGACGCTCCTGACCTGCCCGTTCAGTGTCCCGTCCGCGCCGGCGGTGACCGTCGACGGGAACTCGGCGCCGGGCGCGGCCGAAAGCGGTACGGTCAGTGTGCCGATGAGCGTCCCCGCGGCCAGTTTCCCGAGCCGTTCGGCCACTTCGGCCTGCGCGGTGTCGGTCGCCAGCAAGGCCGACGTCGCCAGGACGGCGCTGCCGAGGTACGGGACCGGGGCGACGCTGCGCCCGAGTTCCTCCATCACGACGGCGACCTCACGCGCCGAAGCGCCGTGCCCGCCCAAGGCTTCCGGGACGGCGAGGCCCGCCGCGCCGAGATCGGCGGCCAGCGTGCGCCACAGCTTGAGGTCGTACGGTTCGGCCGTCTCGGTCCTGGCGATCAGCGCCGCCGGTTCCGCGCGGGCCTTGAGCAGGTCGCGGACGCTCGCGCGAAGATCCTCTTCGACCTCGGAATACAGCAGGTCGCTCATCGGGGCAGGTCCTTCCAGGCGACGTCCTTGTCGATCCGCGGCTCGGACGGCAGTCCCAGTACGCGTTCGGCGATGATGTTGCGCAGGACCTCCGAGGTGCCGCCCTCGATGGAGTTCCCCTTTGCGCGCAGGTAGCGGTAGCCGGCTTCGCGGCCGAAGAAGTCGACGCCGTCGGGGCGCCGCATCGTCCAGTCGTCGTAACGCAGGCCCTCTTCGCCGAGCAGTTCGATCTCCAGCCCCGACGCGGCCTGGTTCAGCTCCGAGAACGCGACCTTGACCGCGGAACCCTCCGGTCCTGGCGCGCCTGCGGCGAGTTGCTGCCGCAGCCGCGAACTCACCAAGCGCAGGCTTTCGCCCTCCACCCACAGCTTCAGCAACCGGTCGTGCAGTTCGGCGGTGCGCAGTTCCGGGCGCTCGCGCCAGGTGTTCGCGACGGCGCCGACCATGCCGCCGTCACGCGGGAAACCGGCGCCGCCGATCGCGACGCGTTCGTTCATCAGCGTGGTCTGCGCGACCTTCCAGCCCTCGCCGACCGCGCCGAGCCGGTGCGCGTCGGGGATCCGGACCTCGCTGAGGAAAACCTCGTTGAACTCCGCCTCGCCGGTGATCTGGCGCAGCGGCCGGACTTCGACGCCCGGCGCGGTCATGTCGCACAGGAAGTACGTCATGCCCGCGTGCTTCGGCACGTCGGGATCGGTACGGGTGACCAGGATGGCCCACTGCGACTTGTGCGCACCCGACGTCCAGACCTTCTGCCCGGTGACGACCCAGTCGTCGCCGTCGCGCACCGCGCGGGTGCCCAGTGCGGCGAGGTCGGAACCCGCGCCCGGTTCGCTGAACAGCTGGCACCACACCTCCCGCTCGGTCCACAGTGGACGGAGGAAGCGCTGGTGCTGTTCCGGCGTGCCGAAGGCGAGAATGGTCGGCGCGGCCATGCCGAGGCCGATGCCGATCCGCCGTTTGTCGTTGTCCGGCGCACCCGCCGCGCCGAGTTCGGCGTCGACGACCGTCTGCAGCGAGCGCGGGGCACCGAGGCCGCCGAGGCTCTCGGGGAAGTGGATCCAGGCGAGCCCGGCGTCGAACCGCGCGTCGAGGAACTCCTGGCGTAGCGTGCTTTCCGGTGGATACGCGGCCAGCAGATCGGCCACGCGCTTCTTGAGGTCTTGAGCTGTGGTCACTTCGCTGCCTCCGCGCGGTACTTCTTCAGTTCACGGTGCGCCAGCGAGCGCTTGTGCACCTCGTCCGGGCCGTCGGCCAGCCGCAGGGTCCGCACCTGTGCCCACATCTCGGCGACCGGGAAGTCCTGGCTGACCCCACCCGCGCCGAACAGTTGCACGGCCTTGTCGAGGATCCATTCGACGGTGATCGGGGTGGAGATCTTGATCGCCTGGATCTCGGTGTGCGCGCCCTGGTTGCCGACGGTGTCCATCAGCCACGCGGTTTTGAGCACGAGCAGCCGTTGCTGCTCGATCTTGACCCGTGCCTCGGCGATCCAGTCCTGCACCACACCCTGTTCGGCGATCGGCTTGCCGAACGTCTCGCGGGACAAGGCGCGGCGGCACATCAGTTCCAGCGCGCGTTCGGCCATCCCGATGGCCCGCATGCAGTGGTGGATCCGTCCCGGTCCAAGCCGGGCCTGCGCGACGGCGAACCCGTCACCCTCGCCGGCGATGAGGTTCTCCGCGGGCACGCGGACGTCCTCGAAGATCACCTCGGCGTGGCCGCCGTGGTCGCCGTCGGTGTAGCCGAACACGTGCATCCCACGCTTCACCGTCATGCCAGGGGTGTCGCGGGGGACCAGGATCATGCTCTGCTGCTTGTGCGCGGGCGCGTCCGGATCGGTTTTGCCCATCACGATGAAAATCTTGCAGTTCGGGTTCATCGCGCCGGAGATGTACCACTTGCGGCCGTTGACGACGTACTCGTCGCCGTCGCGGCGGATGCTGGTGGCGATGTTGCGGGCGTCGGAGGAGGCGACGTCGGGTTCGGTCATCGCGAAGGCGGACCGGATCTCCCCGGCCAGCAACGGCTGAAGCCACTGCTTCTTCTGCTGCTCGGTACCGAACATGGTGAGGACTTCCATGTTCCCGGTGTCCGGGGCCGCGCAGTTGAGCGCGGTCGGGGCGAGCCGGACGCTGCGGCCGGTGATCTCGGCCAGCGGCGCGTACTGGAGGTTCGTGAGCCCCGCGCCGTGGTCGCCGGGGAGGAAGAAGTTCCACAGCCCGCGTTCGCGTGCCTCGGCCTTCAGCTCTTCGACGATCGGCGGCTGCGACCATTCACTGTCGCGCTCGGCCAGCTGCCGCTCGAAAACGGCCTCGGCGGGGTAGATGTGCGAATCCATGAAGCCGAGGAGTTTTCCCCGCAGCTCCTCGGTTTTCGCGTCGAAGGCGAAGTCCATCTTACCCTTCTTCCTTGTATTCGGGGGCGCGCGGTCGACGAATGCGTAGCCAGGCCGCGGCTTCCAAGGGCTTCTCTCGTTTTCGTTGAGGGCGGCCTGCCTCCACCTTCGTGAGGCCTTCGGCCGAAACGCGCGCCGCGCGGTCATCTTTCGAGTAAGTCATCGCACGTCCCGTCATTCGTCCTTGAGAGTGTCGTTGCCGTGCGCAATCAACGGGACGACGCCCGCGCCGATGCCCTCGAACCCGGCGCCGACGGTCTGGCCTTTGCTGTAGCGGAGGTGAATGCCCTCCAAGATGACCGCGAGCTTGAAGAAAGCGAAGCCCACGTACCAGTTGAGCCGTGAGACATCACGGCCCGAACGCTCGGCGTACCGGGCGATGACCTCGTCGTTGCGCGGATAACCCGGAGCGGAGCTGGCATTGGACACGAACTGCAGTGAAATCGTGTCGCGTTCGGCGTAGGCCACCAGCAGCGCGAGATCGGTCAGCGGGTCGCCGAGGGTGGACATCTCCCAGTCCAGCACCGCGGTGATCCGGTCGTCGGCGTTCACCAGCACGTTGTCCAGCCGGTAATCCCCGTGGATGATCGACGGCCTGCCCGAAACCGGCACCGACGACGCGAGCCGGTCGTGCAGTTCGTCGACGCCGGGCAGGTCGCGGCTGCGGTTGCCGTCGAGTTGCTTCTTCCAGCGCCGCAATTGGCGTTCGAGGAAGCCTTCCGGACGGCCGAAGTCGCCAAGCCCTGCCGATTCCGGATCGACGGCGTGCAGTGCGACCAGGGTGTCGACCAGTTCGTCCGCGATCGCCCTCGTCCGGGCAGGGCCGAGCGTGGCCAGTTCGGTGTCGGTGCGGTACGGCGTGCCCTCGACGAACTCCATTACGTAGAACCGCGAGCCGATGACGTCGGTGTCCTCGCACAGCAGCACGGTTTCCGGCACCGGGACGGCCGTCCCGTGCAGGCCGGAGATCACCCGGAACTCGCGGCCCATGTCGTGCGCGGTCGGCAGGACGTGGCCCAGCGGCGGGCGGCGGACCACCCAGTCCGACCGGCCGTCACCCACGATGTAGGTGAGGTTGGACCGGCCCCCTTGCACGACCTGGCCGCTCAGTTCCCCCTGGACGAGCCCTGGCCGGTGCTCGTCCAAGTAGGCCTTGAGCCTGGCCAGGTCGAGGCCCGGCAGGTCGGTCTGGTTCATGGTGCCTCCCGCTGCTGGCTTTCCGATGACAGTACCGACCAGTCGGTATGTCGGGTAGTGGTGCCCCGGCCAGGGTGCCGGAGGTCACTTCGCTCAGGCGATGAGCCGGACGACCATCTCCGCGACGCACGCCGGTTTGGGCTCGCCGTCGATCTCGATCGTCCAGCGCACGACGGCCTGTTTGCCACCGGTGACGTCGGTGACCTCGATCAGTTCGGCGCCCGCCCGGATCTTCGCGCCTACCTTGACCGGCTGCGGGAAGCGGACCTTGTTGAGGCCGTAGTTGATGCCCATCGTGAGCCCGTGGACCCGGTAGAGCTTCCCGACAAATCCGGAAATGAGCGAAAGCGTCAGGAACCCGTGGGCGATCGGCACGCCGAACGGTCCCTCCGCCGCCTTCTCGACGTCGACGTGGATCCATTGGTAGTCGTCGGTGGCGTCGGCGAACAAGTTCACCCGGTCCTGGGTGAGCGTAAGCCATTCGCTGTACCCGAAATGCTCGCCGACGGCGTTCTCGAACTCTTGCAGGGAGGCAAATTCACGCATGACTCAGTCCTTCGGTCCGCCGGCGACGTAAATGACCTGTCCGGAGATGAACCCGGCGCCGTCGCTCACCAGGAACGACGCGAGGTTGGCGATGTCGTCGGGGGTGCCGACGCGCTGCACCGGGATCTGCGACGCGGCGGCGGCCTTGAAGTCTTCGAAGGACATGCCGATCCGCTCGGCGGTCGCCGCGGTCATGTCGGTGGCGATGAAGCCCGGGGCGATGGCGTTCGCGGTGACGTTGAACTTGCCCAGTTCGATCGCGAGGGTTTTGGTGAAGCCCTGCATGCCCGCCTTGGCCGCCGAGTAGTTGACCTGCCCGCGGTTGCCCAGCGCCGAGGTGCTGGACAGGTTGACGATGCGGCCCCACTTCTCCCGCGTCTGGTACTTCTGCACCTCGCGGGTCATCAGGAACGAACCCTTCAGGTGCACGCCGAGCACCGAGTCCCAGTCCTGTTCGGTCATCTTGAACAGCAGGTTGTCGCGGGTGATGCCGGCGTTGTTGATCAGCACGGTCGGCGCGCCGAGTTCTTCGGCGACCCGGGTCACCGCGGCCTCGACCTGCGCGGCATCGTTGACGTCGAGTGCGACGCCGACGGCCTTGCCGCCCTCGGCGACGATCGCTTCGGCTCCCTGCTTGACGCCCGTTTCGTCGAGGTCGAGCAGGCCGACGGCGAATCCGTCGGAGGCCAGCCGGTTGGCGACGGCGGCGCCGATGCCACGGCCGGCGCCGGTGACGATCGCTACGCGGGAGGGGTGGTCGGTCACGGGTGACTCCTCGTCGTCGAGTGCAAGTTGACGCCGAGTCTGCCGTACTAAGCAGTCGCTTTCCAGTCTTCGATCCGGTACGCCCGGAGAAACGCCCGTACCTGACGTTCCCCGAAGTACATGAAGGCCCCCTTGCTTGCGTCAGGCGCAAGCAAGGGGGCCTTCATGTACTTCGGC
>NZ_JBFBBY010000092.1:0-32000 GCF_040682875.1 Amycolatopsis sp. NPDC051071
GCACGATCGGGATGACGTGGCGGCCGAAGTCGATCGTGTCGCCGAGCATGTCGTAGCCGCGCACGTCGGCAGGCATGCGCCACGCCAAGGCGGCTGCTGCCACCCGAAAACCAGGGGAAAGACAGGGCGGCCGACTGCTCCATGGGGAGCTGCCGGCCGCCGGGTGGTCGTCTACTGGTGGGTTACCCCTGAATGTCCGCGGACATTTCCTTGAGCTTCGTTTCGTGTGCGCGGGCGTGGTGACCACAGAAGAGCAACTCGCCACCGGTGCTGAGAATGGCTCGAACCTGGGCTGCAGCTCCACACCGGTCGCATCGGTCGGCAGCGGTCAGTTCGGGGCGGGTGAGCGTCGGTGAAGTCATTGGAGTCTCCCTCCGTCCCGGCACCGGTGACCCGGTGCCATCGATCCAGCTACGACCACTTCGGCACTGATGCCGGGAACGCTCGTTCCCGACCCCGCCGTGTTCGTGCTTCCACTCTTCCAGACGTTTGGCGGCCCGCAAGTGTTCCCGTGCGGGTGTCTCATTTGTCACTGCTAATTACCTCGTATGTCGTAGCGTAATCACGCAACGTAGGAGAAGACTCCCCGTCGGAACGTCTTTTCCCACGTCAGGCACCATGCTGGGGTGGGTATCGCAGCCGTCCGGAGCCGCCTTTCGAGCGTCCCCGCTCCGGTCTTGTTCGTTCTCAGCGGAATTTCGATGTACGCCGGTGCGGCCGTCGCCGTAGGTCTCTTTTCGGTCGCCTCACCCGCGGGGGTGGCTTGGCTTCGCTGTCTCGGGGCCGCCGTGGTCCTGCTGGCGTGGCGGAGGCCCTCTCGTGAGGCGTGGACCGGGCGCGCGTTCCTGCTCGCCGGTGCTTTCGGCGTCGTCACGGCCGGGATGAACGTGCTCTTCTACGAGGCGATCGCGCGGTTGCCGCTCGGCACGGCGGTCGCACTCGAATTCGCCGGGCCGGTCCTCGTCGCGGCTTTCGGCTCGCGGACCCGGCGTGACGTCTTCGCACTCCTGCTGGTGGTGGCCGGGGTGGTCGCCATCGCGGACGTCCGCCTCGAAGGCAGCCTGCCCGGCGTGCTCTTCGCGCTGGGCGCGGCGGCCGCCTGGGCCGGGTACATCCTGCTCGGGAAGCGGGTCGCGGTCGGCGGGAGCGGGATCGACGGGCTGGCCGTGGGGTTCGCGGTCGGCACCGTGGTGCTGTCCCCGCTGGCGTTCGGCACCGGGGCGGTGTGGGGTTCGCCACGCCTGCTGCTCTTGGGCATCGGGATGGGTGTGCTCGGGACGGTCGTGCCGTACGCGCTCGATCAGGTGGTCCTGCGCAAGGCGGGGCACGCCCGGTTCGCGATGCTGCTCGCGTTGCTGCCGGTGACGGCGGGCCTGATCGGTTTCCTCTGGCTGAAGCAGGTCCCGACGCTGCCCGAGGCACTCGGCACGCTGGCCGTGGTCGCCGGGGTGGCGCTGCGTTCGCCGGACCGGCGTGACCGGACGGTGTCCGAACCACCCGCGTAACCCGATGGCCCGCGGCCCCTCCTGGCGGGATACTGACCCCGACCGAGGGTGAACGGAAGACCCGCGGCGTCTCCAGGCTGCCGGAGGACCCGACCGCGGTACCGAAGAGATCATCGCCGCACCTGTGGCGTTACCAGCACCTGGAGGACACGTGGCCGACATCCGGCGGGCAAGGACCGTCGACGAGGTCGTCGCCGCCGAGCACCTGTTCGACGGCCCCGCGGAACGGACGGCGTCCGAGAAGTTCCTCGCGGGGGAGGAGAACCACCTGCTGATCGCCTACGAGGACGGCTATCCGGCGGGGATGATCACCGGCACCGAGGTGACGCATCCGGACAAGGGCACCGAGATGTTCCTCAACGAACTCGACGTCCATCCGGACTACCAGCGGCGTGGGATCGGCCGCGATCTGGTCGACGCGCTGGCCGCGCTCGCGCGGGAGCGGGGCTGCCGGGGGATGTGGGTCGGCGTCGAACCGGACAATACGGCCGCGCTGGCGACCTACGCCTCGGCCGGTGCGGGCACGGACGGGAAGTTCGTCATGCGGTCGTGGACGTTCGAAGACTGATGTCGTCCGGAATCGACGGCGATCGCACGGGCCTGTCCGGGCCTCGCTGGCTGCCGGGTGGTGAGCACCTCGTCGCCGTCGCGCGCGCCGAACTCCCGCAGAAGGACGGGCTCGCCGGGCCGTTCGCGGCGCTGGCCGCCCTGCGCGCGGCGGGGTTCGACATCGCCGATCAGGACGAGGTCGCGGCCTCGGCAGGCACCGTTCTGCCCGCGGCGCCGGAACTTCCGGCAGGTGAGGTGTCCCGGGTGGACTATCGGCTTCCGCTGCCGGTGGCGGAGCGGGCGGGCACCACGCCGGAGGGGCTGGCGCGGGCGATCGAGGAGCTGTCGGGCGGGCGGCTCGCCGCCGTGCCCGCCACCGGGAACTGGGCGCCGCAGTCGCTCTTCATGCTTCTGGCGGCATTGTGGCCTTTGCCGCGGGTCGCGCTGATCGCCGAGGTCGACCCGGCCGAATTCGGCGCGCACGACACGCCGGCGCGTGCCCTGCTCGACTACCTCGACACGGGCGTTCCGCCGCTGTGGTCGTCGCGCTGGCGCCCGTCGACAGGACATGTCGTGCTGGTGACCGGGATGCGGATCGGCACCGAAGGTACCCTTGTGTCCATTATGGATGGTTATTCGTCGTTGGGGGACAACGGCTTGCGCGAGCAGCCGATCGAATGGCTGGCCGCGGCGCTGAGCCGGGTCCTGGTCGTGGTCGACGTCGTCGACGCCGAGTCCGCCGACGCCGCCGTCAAGACGGCCGGTCTGTGGAGCTGACGTCGCCGGGCCGGGCGAAGCGAGAGTGCTTGCGGCCGTAGAAGACGTAGATCACCAGGCCCAGCAGCAGCCACGCGGCGAACCGCAGCCAGGTCATCACGTCGAGGTTGAGCATCAGGTACAGGCAGGCCAGCGCCGCCACGACGGGCAGATACGGCGAGAACGGCACCGTGAATGGGCGCTCCAAGCCTGGACGGCGTTTCCGCAGCACAGGGACGGCCACCGCGACGATGATCATCGCCGAGAGCGCGCCGATACTGACCATGTCGGCGAGTTCGGAGATCGGGATGAAGGCGGCGAGCGCCGCGATCAGCACCGCCCCGGCGATCGTCATCCGGTGCGGGGTACCCCAGCGTGGATGCGTTTTGCCGAACTTCTTCGGCAGCAGCCCGTCGCGGCCCATCGCGAAGCCGATCCGCCCGATCGTCACCAGTTCCACCATCATCACCGACGTCAGCCCGGTGACCGCGCCGAGCGAGATCAACGCGCCGACCCAATGCTGCCCGACCCGGTCGAAGGCGTCGGCGAGCGGGGCGCCCGCGTCGATCTCGGCGAACGGCACCATCCCGGTCAGCACCAGCGAGACGGCGATGTAGAGCAGCGCGCAGACGCCGAGCGCGCCGAGGATGCCGACCCGCAAATCGCGTTTCGGGTTCACCGTCTCCTCACCGAGGTTGGCGAGCGCCTCGAAGCCGGTGTAGGCGAAGAAGACAACCGCGGCGGCCGTGACCATCCCGGCGATGCCGTAGACGGACTGTTCGAGCCCGAGCGCGGCTTGGACGATCGGCTGATGCAGAGCCCCGGCGGTCTCCGTCGGCGGCTGGGCCGGCGGGATGAACGGCGTGAGGTTCTCGCCGCGGATGTAGAACACGCCGACCGCGAGGATCAGCACGCAGACCGCGACCTTGACCAGCACGAGCAAATTCGTCACCCGCGCCGACTCCTTGATCCCGATGACGGCGATCACGGTCAGCACCGCGATGATCAGGACCGCGCCGATGTTGATCTTCGCGTTTTCCCCGAACCAGTCGGGGGAGAGCCCCATCAGGTTCGCGAGGTAGCCGGACCAGCCGCGTGACACGACGGCCGCGCCGAGGGCGAACTCGAGCAGCAGGTCCCAGCCGATGATCCAGGCGAACGTCTCGCCGAGGGTGGCGAACGCGTAGGTGTAGGCGCTGCCCGCGGTCGGCACGCTGGAGGCGAGTTCGGCGTAACAGAGGGCGGCCATCCCGGCCACGACGGCGCCGAGCACGAACGACAGCGTCACCGACGGACCGGCGTGCGACTTCGCCTCGACACCGGCGAGGGTGAAGATCCCGGTGCCGATGATGATGCCGACCCCGAACCCGATCAGGTCACGTCCGTGCAGGCGGCGTTTCAGCTCACCCGAGTCCTGTCGCTTCAGGACCTCGTCCACGTCCAGAGTTCGCCGCATGAAGGGTCACGCTAGAAGATCGCCGCCTGCCTCGCAGATCGGTGGGAGGTTCAGCTCTCCAGGACGATCCCGTTCTCCTGCGCCAAGATCGCCGCCTGCACCCGAGATCGCAGCGCCAGCTTCGTCAGCACTCGCGAAACGTGTGTCTTCACCGTCGTCTCGCCGATATGCAGCCGGGTACCGATCTGCGCGTTGGACAGGCCACCGCCGAGGCAGGCCAGCACCTCGCGTTCGCGTTCGGTCAGCTCGCCGAGACCGTCGGGGACGGCGGCGGGTTCGCGGGTGCCCGAGGCGAACGCGGCGATCAGCTTGCGCGTGACCTGCGGGGCGAGTACGCCTTCGCCTGCCGCGACCAGTTTCACCGCCTCGATCAGCCGCGACGCCTCCACCGATTTCAGCAGGAACCCGGCCGCACCGGCCCGCAGCGCGGCGTGGACGTACTCGTCGAGGTCGAAGGTGGTCAGCACGAGGACTTCGCACAACCCCTCCGTGGTCAGTTCCCGCGTCGCCGCGATGCCGTCGACGCCGGGCATCCGGACGTCCATCAGCACGACGTCCGGCTTCAGCGCCTTCGCCTGGCGGACGGCGGTGGCGCCGTCCGCGGCCTCGCCGACCACCTCGATGCCCTCGGCATTGCCGAGGATCATCATCAACCCGGCGCGGATCGCGCCGTGGTCGTCGGCGACCAGCACTTTGATGTTCCCGTCGCTCAAGACCCCTCCAGAGGCAGTTCGGCGCGGACCAGCCAGCCGCCGCCGGACGGACCGGCGGTGAGGGTGCCGCCCACCGCGGCGGCCCGTTCCCGCATGTTCAGCAGGCCGAGTCCGGTC
The DNA here is from genome assembly GCF_040682875.1 of Amycolatopsis sp. NPDC051071. Taxonomy (NCBI): domain Bacteria; kingdom Bacillati; phylum Actinomycetota; class Actinomycetes; order Pseudonocardiales; family Pseudonocardiaceae; genus Amycolatopsis; species Amycolatopsis sp. NPDC051071. Next base: position 5,097 of record NZ_JBFBBY010000092.1, read on the forward strand.
CCGCCGTCGTCACCCGAGCCGGAGCCGGGACGAAGATCGTTGCGCACCTCGACGGTGAGTATGCCCCGGCCGCGGCTGATGTCGAGCACGGCCCGACCGCCGGCGGCGTGCTTGACCGCGTTGGTCAGCGCCTCCTGCGCGATCCGGTACGCGGTCAGGTCGACCGCGGCGGGCAGCGCCGGGGACTGGTCCACAGTGGACCCGACCTCGACGTCCAGCCCGCTGGCCCGCGCCGATTCGACCAGTTTGGACAGTTCGGCCAGCCGGGCGGGCGCGGTCGGTTCGATCTCGGAGTCACCCGTCGAAGGATCCGCGCGCAGCAGCCCGATCATCGCGCGCATCTCCTCCAGCGCGCTCACGCTGTTCTCCCGCACCGATTCCAGCACCTTCCTGGACAGTTTCGGGTCGGCTGTCGCCATCGTCAGCGCGGCCTCGGACTGGATGGCGATCGCCGACAGCTGCCCGGCGATGACGTCGTGCAGGTCCCGCGCCATCTTCGAGCGTTCCGCGGCCACCGCGGCCTTCCGGTCCAGGTCGCCGATCTTGGCCAGCTGCCCCGCGTTCGCCCGCTCGCCGTCGGCGATGTCCCGTTGCTGCCGCACGTTCGCCGCCCACCACACCGGCGTGACCACGAACGGCAGCAACGCGAACGCGAGGGCGGCCGTCCGCCAGTGCTCGGAGAAGAGGAGCGCCAGGCCGACCACCGAGATCGTCCCGATCGCGGCGGCGCCCATCACCAGCCTGCTGACGCGTCGCGAACCGTAGAGCGTCGTCGCGTAGAGGAAATCGGTGAAGATGATGAGGATCGGCAGCGAGGGACCGAACGAGAGGTCCACCGCGACCACGGCCAGCGCGCACATCAGCGCCAGCGGGATCTTGCGGCGCAGCGTCTCCAGCGCGCACAGCACGGTCAGCTCGGTCAGCCGGATCCACAGTGGAGTGTCGTCGGGGCCCGCGAGCAGCACCTGCATCCCGCTCACGTAGACCAGGACACCGACGACCCAGGAGCCGAAGGCGATGACGACGTCCTGTTTCCCTTCGGCGAGGTGATTCAGGCGTGGGACCAGCGAGGGCACCCGTCCATCCCAGCACACCGGGGCGCGGGGCGGTGTCCTACTAACTGATGACGAACATCTCGTGCCGTACGCCGATGTGGCCACCCGCGGCGCGAGTCAGACTCGGATCGTGAACAAGATCTGGGACTTCATCGCGGAAAACCCGATGGCGGCCGTGATCGCCGGTGGGGAGATCGGTTTCTGGGTCGCCATCGTCGCCGGCCTCGCGACCCGCTATCTGCTCAAGCTGAAGCGCACGAGCGCCGTACTGCTGTTCCTCACCCCGGTGATCGACCTCGTCGTGCTGGCCGCGACGGTCATCGACCTGCGGAACGGCGCCACGGCGAACTTCGTGCACGGCCTCGCCGCGGTCTATCTCGGCTTCAGCGTGGTGTTCGGACCGTCGATGATCCGGTGGGCCGACGTGCGGTTCGCACACCGGTTCGCGGGTGGGCCGCCACCGCCGCCCAAGCCGAGGGGACGGGAGAAGGCCCGCGTCGAATGGCGTTCGTGGTTCAACTGCGTGCTGGCGTGCGGGCTCGCCTCCGTCGTGCTGCTCCTGCTGATCCTCGTGGTCGGCGACACCGAGCAGGTCGCGCAGCTGTGGGGCTGGCTGCCGAGGCTGGGGATCGTGACGGCCATCTGGTTCGCCACCGGGCCGCTGTGGCAGGAACTCTCGCCCAAGGACGACGACGACCGGGTTTCGGAAGAGGCGCGACGATGACCGGAACCACGCCGCTCAGAGTGACACGAGCACCTGCAGGACCCCCAGGACGATGGTGACGACCGTCAGCACGACGGTGACCACGGTGAGCCGCGTGACCCGCGCGCTCACCGTGTTCTCGTAGGAGTACCGGGTCTCCTCGTCGATCGCCTCGGCCTGGCGGTCGAGCTGGGCGATGATCCGCTCCACGCCCATGCTGGTGACCAGGCGGCGCTCCAGCGAGTCGACCTCGGGCGGGAGCGCCGAATGCAGCATTTCGAGGATGTCGTCGAGTGAGCCGCGGAGCAGCCGGGTGCGGTTCGGGGGCTTCTTCATCACTCCGAGCTTCTTCGCCGCCAGAGCCTGCATTTCGCGCTGGGCGTTGCGCAGCCACTGGTCGGCCAGCGCCATCCGGATCAGGACCCGTTCGAGGATGAACAGCATCCCGTGATCGAGCCCACCGACCTCGCTGTCGATGCCGAAGTACGGGTCGTCCGCGCCGAACGGGCCGCGCATCAGCTCGCCCTGCTGCTCGACGTAGTCGGAATCCTTGCTGTTGAGGCAGACGATCCCGGCCGCCATCGTGTAGGCCGCGACGAAGGAACGCGTTCCCCACGACGGGCCGAGCGCCTCGCGGGCGACCTCGCGCGGCACGAACCGCCAGCCCTCGTCGCCGGTCGCCATCCCGTAGAACGGCCGGGGATCGGCCGCCACCCGTTGCGCGGGCGGATGCCCGTCGTGGGAGCGCACTTCGACACACCAGCCCTTGCGGCTGAGCCCTTCGGACAGCTCGCAGCCTTTGGTCAGGTCCTCGAAGACGTGGGTGACGGCCTTGAGGAGCGAGGGGAAGGTTTTCTCGCCGTAGCTGCCGTGCAGCCCGTCGTTCCCGTTCACCGCCTCGCGGCCCTGGAGGCTTTGCAGGACGGCGATCGCGAGGTCGAATTCGGCGGCCGGGCGGTCGGCCTCCTGGCCGGTGACCGTGGTGGCGAGGATCAGCGTCATCGCGTGGTAGCTCGGATGCCAGGTGACCACGAGTTCGCACGGCAGGGCTGCCGCGCCGACGCGGATCGACAGCCGTGAGCCGCCGGTGCGTTTGCGCAGCACCCGGCGTCGCGGCGGGGTCGTATAGCTGGCGAGGAAGTTCTCCGCGGCCGCCCAGTCGTCGCCGAGATCGCCGTCGAGGTGCGTCAGCAGCCCCCGGTCCCGGCCGCCGTCCAGTACCTTCTCCGCCTCCCGCTCGGACAGCGGGACCGCCCAGGCGAAGGTGAGAAGCAGTGCGGTCATGCGGGTTCGCGGCGTAGCAACGCGACCAGATCCCGGCCGAGGTGGCGGCGCAGCGGCCCGGAGGCGTTGACCAGTTCGTCGCGGTCGACGTGCTCGTCGGCGGGACCGAGGTCGTCGAGGACGTGGTAGGTCCACTCCCATTCGGTCCGCCAGCCCGCCGCCGTGGCGTCGGCGGCGACTTCGTCCGGGTCGAGATACCGGATCGGCAGTGCCGGGCCGTCGCCGTCACGCAGTGCGTTGTCGAACTCTTCGCGTGAGACACGGCGGGACCGGACCCCGGCACCGTCTTCGACGCTGTCCAGGCTGAACGTGCCCTGTCCGATCGGCGACCGGCTGTAGGCCAGCACGAGGGCGCCGCCGGGCGCGGTCACCTCGGCCAGCCGCCGCAGGATCGGCGTGACGTCCGGCGTCGGCACGTGCTGGATGACGTGACTGCAGACGACGAGGTCGTACGGGCCGCCGTCCAGTTCGGTGATGGGTGAGACGGCGAAGGAGAACTCGGTGTCCTCGACGACGGTCTCGCGTGCCTTGGCCAGCCTGTCCGGGTCGGGGTCCGCGGCGGCGACGTCGGCGGAGAACCGGGCGAGCCAGGGGAGGAGGCGCCCCTCACCGCAGCCGGCGTCGAGCGCCTTGACCCCGGCCCGTGCACCGAGGGTGGCGGTGAGCCGTCCGGCGATCTTCCCGAGCGCCTTGTCCTCGCTCGCCGTCCAGTACCCGTCGTAAGGCTCGTGCCGTCGGATGAACGCCCCGGTGACGTGGTCGCCGGTGTCCGGGTAGCGGTAGCTCTCGGTCAGCACAGTCGCGAATATAGCCGGAATCACGGCTTCAGCGCGGTTTACCATGAGTCGTGGTCACCTGGCCTGTCGCGCTGTACACCGTTGTCGCCGTGGCGCCGTCGGTCCTTTTCTGGTGCGCGCTGAAGGTGCCCCCGGTGCTGCGCTGGTGGCGCCGCCGTCGCGAACCGGAGGTCCCGGCCGGGCCGCCCATCGAGAAACTCGCCGCCGACCTCCGGCGGGTACACCGGCTGCTGGCCGACCTCCCCTCCGGCGCTTCGGCCGTCCGCCGGTACGGCACCCGCCAGGCGTACGACGCGTTGCTCGTCCAGGCCTGCCGGGAGGTCGAGGTCGAACACCGGCTGGACACCCTGCCGGAGGGTTTCGACCGAGGCATCGAACGGCTGCGTGTCGAGGAATCCTTGGCAGAGCGCGGACTTTCGGTGTCCTGACACGGTTTGTATCGAACTTATGCGCATGGCCGGGAGCCTCGGTGAACATGAAGAGGCTGGGACTACTCGCTTCGCTCTTACTGGTGTTCGCCCTCATCCCCGGGGTCGCCTCCGCCGCGGCGACCTTCCCGCGGATGGACGCGGCCACGGTCGACGGCTACCGCTGGACGCCGGGTTCGACCTTCGACACCTACGCCGCGCGCATCGCCGCGCTGGAAACGAAACTCACGCCACGCGGCCTGCCGGAGATCCTTTCGTCGGCCAACCGCAAGGGGCGTCCGCTGTGCCACGGCACATACCTCGCGGCGGCGCTGAAACCGGCCGGATTCTGCTGGGAGGACGCCAATGACGACAAGACCAACGACTGGATCCCACAGGGACTGACCGGTTCCGGCGACGCCGACGCGGCGACCGGGAAGGTCGGCGGCAAACGGGTCGTGGCGACGTCCTGGCACACCCCGGGCGACACCATGGTCCGGCTGTCCTTTATGGACGCGACCGGGCTCGGCTACCGGCATGTACTGCTCGTCGAACCGACGTCGAACGACAATTTCGCCGTCGTGCAAGGACATGGGCACGGGATGACCTGGATCGGGAACCGGCTGTTCGTCGCGACCACCGGGGGAGTGGTGCGGGTGTTCGACACGCGGCACTTCTGGAAGGCAGACGACAGCTCCGGCGTCGTCGGGAAGGGCCCCGATGGCAAGTACCACGCGGCTTTCTATGACTACGCGATGCCGCAGATCGGCGCGTTCTGGTATCCCGGCGGCGGCACCTGCACCAACGCGCCCGGGCCGCGCCCGTGTCTCTCGACGATGTCCTTCGACCACAGTGACGGCTCGATCGTGACCTCGGAGCACGTGCCCAACGCGTCCGGCAGCCGGGTCCTGCGGTGGCCGTTCGACCGCGCGACCGGGCTGCCCGCACTGTCGGCCGACGGGACCGTGCACGCGAAGGAAGGCTTCGTGTCTCCGATTTGGGGCATGCAGGGAGCGGTGGCACGCAACGGTTATTTCGTGATGACCGGCACCTGCCCGGAATACGCCGGCGTGGCGGGTGACCATCCGTCGTGCCTGCACGGCGGGGTCGGCGGCACGTCGACGTCCCGGCTGGGTGGCAAGGCACCGGTGAACTCGCAGAACCTGTCGTACTGGCCGTCGACAGGGGAGCTGTGGCTGATGAACGAGCAACTGCGGGAACGGGTGACCGTGCACGTCCCGTGGAGCACCCTGACCGGCCGCGATTAGTCCTCTGGTTGCGGTAGTTGCACGCGCAAGGACCGCAACTAGAGGACGAAACGCGAGAGACCCCGTCACCTAAGAGCGGTGACGGGGTCTCTCCGGAAACCGGGACTGCTAGTCCAGGTAGTCGCGCAGTACCTGCGAACGCGACGGGTGACGCAGCTTCGACATCGTCTTCGACTCGATCTGCCGGATGCGTTCACGGGTCACCCCGTACACCTGGCCGATCTCGTCGAGCGTGCGCGGCTGGCCGTCGGTGAGGCCGAACCGCAGCCGCACCACCCCCGCCTCACGCTCGGACAGCGTCTGCAGCACCGACTGGAGCTGGTCCTGCAGCAGCGTGAACGACACCGCGTCGACCGCGACGACGGCCTCGGAGTCCTCGATGAAGTCACCGAGCTGCGAGTCGCCCTCGTCGCCGATGGTCTGGTCGAGCGAGATCGGCTCACGCGCGTACTGCTGGATCTCGAGGACCTTCTCCGGGGAGATGTCCATTTCCTTCGCGAGCTCTTCGGGGGTGGGCTCGCGGCCGAGGTCCTGCAGGAGTTCACGCTGTATACGGCCGAGCTTGTTGATCACCTCGACCATATGCACCGGGATACGGATGGTGCGGGCCTGGTCGGCCATCGCGCGGGTGATCGCCTGACGGATCCACCAGGTGGCGTACGTGGAGAACTTGTAGCCCTTGGTGTAGTCAAACTTCTCGACCGCGCGGATCAGACCGAGGTTGCCTTCCTGGATCAGGTCCAGGAACGCCATGCCACGGCCGGTGTAGCGCTTGGCCAGCGACACCACGAGCCGGAGGTTCGCCTCCAGGAGGTGGTTCTTCGCCCGCTCACCGTCACGCACGATCCACTTGAGGTCGCGCCGCATCTGGGTGACGAGTTTCTCGCCCTCCTCCTCGGCGTTGCGGACGCGTTCGGCGGCGTAGAGCCCGGCCTCGATGCGCTTGGCGAGCTCCACCTCCTCCTCGGCGTTCAGCAGGGCGACCTTGCCGATCTGCTTGAGGTACGCGCGGACCGAGTCGGCCGAAGCGGTGAGCTCGGCGTCCTTGCGGGCCTGGCGCAGTGCCTCGGACTCTTCCTCGTCCCAGACGAAGTCCGGGTTGTCGGAGGTCTTGCCGGCGTTCTTGTCGGCCGTCGTCCGGCGCCCGCGAGGGGGCGTCTCTTCGACGTCCTCCTCGGACTCCGCGTCCTCTTCCGTCTCCTCGGTGACCGTCGCGTCGACGACGTCCACCTCGACCTCTTCCAGGTCGGACAGATCCGGGGTTTCGAGGTCGGCTTCGTCGAGTTCGACCGGACCGTCTTCCGGTTCGCCGTCTTCGGTCTTGGCACCCTTGGTGGTGGGTTTCTTGGCCGGAGCCTTCTTCGCCGGGGCCTTCTTCGCGCCGGCCGGCTTGGCGGCTGTCTTGCGCGCCGCGGGCTTGGCCGCGTCGGTGGCTGCCTCGTCGGCCGGCTCGCCGGCTGCGGTCGCTGTCTTCGTCCCGCTTCGGGTTGCGGTTCTTGCGGCTGCCACTTACGCCCTTTCGCAGCGGTCGATCATGACGAGCCGAGACTTGATGGTCTCGGCTGCCTCAAACTTCGGGGAACACCCTCCGGCCTGCGGTTTCCCACGTTCTCGTGAGTGCCGCCGCCGTGGGCCGTGTTCCATTGTAACGACGATACGTGACAGCGTCGCGGCGCGGATCACCGCCCGGCGGGCGCGACACGCCGTGCGACCCGCCGAAGTGACATCCGAAGCGCGGATGTCAGCTTGTGCGTGTCAGTGCTCGATGCCTTCCGCGGCGGCGGCCGCCGCGCCGACGATGCCCGCGTTGTTCTGCAGGGACGCGACGATGACCGGCGTGCGGATGTCCAGTAGTGGCACCCACTTGTGCGACTTCTTGCTGACCCCGCCGCCGACGATGAACAGGTCCGGCCAGATCAGGTTCTCCAGCACGCTGAGATACCTGTTCACCCGTTCCGCCCATTCGGGATACGTCAGTTCCTCGTTGTCCTTCACCGATGCCGCGGCTTTCTTTTCCGCATCGTGACCATCGACCTCGATATGGCCGAACTCGGTGTTGGGCACCAGCTTCCCGTCTTGGAAGACCGCGCTGCCGATTCCGGTGCCGAAGGTGAGCAGCGCGGTCACACCGCGCTTCGCGATCGGGTCGCCCCAGCGGATCTCGGCCATCCCCGCGGCGTCGGCGTCGTTGAGCATCGCGACGTCGTCCACCCCGCGGCCAAGGCGTTTGGCGAACAGCGCGTCAGCGTCGGTGCCGATCCACTTGTGGTCGATGTTGGCCGCGGTGTGCGCGACGCCCTTCTTGACCACGGCAGGCAGGGTGACTCCGACGGGACCGTCCCAGCCCGCCTGCCCGGTGATCTCGGCGACGACGTCGGCCACCGCCTCGGGGGTCGAGGGCTGCGGCGTGTCGATGCGGATCCGGTCGCCGATCAGCTTCCCCTCCGCCAAGTCGACCAGCGCGCCCTTGATCCCGCTGCCGCCGATGTCGATACCGAAACCTCGGGTCGCCTCCACCACGGACGTGGTCCCTTCTCGCACGATTCAGAAGCCTGCCTCGGAGACTTTAACCGGATGTGGTGACATGGCGGACGTGGGAGTTGACGAGACGTTGCTGAAGAGTGTCGCCGAGCGTGTCGCGGGCGAGGCCGCCGAACTGGTCCACGAAGCCTGGACCGGGATGAACGCGGGCCGCGAGGTGCGCGTGGACACCAAATCCGCCGACACCGACGTGGTGACCGCGGTGGACCACGAGTCGGAACGGCTGGTGCGCGCACGGCTGGCCGAACTACGCCCCGATGACGCCGTGCTCGGCGAGGAGGGCGGCGGGATCGCCGGGGACGGGGTGACCTGGGTGGTCGACCCGATCGACGGCACGGTGAACTTCCTCTACGGCCTGCCTTGGTTCGCCGTGTCGGTGGCGGCGCAGGTCGGCGGGGTCTCGGTGGCAGGCGCCGTCATCGAGCCGGTGAGCGGCCGCCGATGGACCGCCGCGCGTGGGCACGGCGCGTTCCTGGACGGGCGGCCGCTGTCGGTCAACGCCCCTTCCCGGTTGGATCTGGCACTCGTCGGCACCGGATTCGCCTACAAGGTCGAACGGCGTGCGAAACAGGCTCGCTTCGTCGCCGAACTGGCGACCCGGGTGCGGGACGTCCGGCGCAACGGCGCCGCCTCCTTGGACCTGTGCGCGGTCGCCGCGGGCTGGCTGGACGCCTACGTCGAACATGGCCTCGGGCACTGGGATTGGGCCGCCGGCGCGCTCATCGCCGCCGAGGCTGGAGCACTGGTGTCACTTCCCGGGGAAGACGCGGAGCTGGGACCCGACGCGACGTTCGCGGTGGCGCCGTCGATCGCGACGCCGTTGCGTCAGGTACTCGTCGACTCGGGTGCGGGCTTGATCTGAGGCCGCCGCCGATGTCATGAAAGACCCTTTCCTGACGAAATTCGTCAGGAAAGGGTCTTTCATGACACGCGCGAGAGAACTCAGCAGGGGACTTCGCGGGCGGCCTTCAGCAGCGCCTGGTCGATCACCGGGGCACCGCCGCCCGCCGACTGCTCGCCGCCGCCGTTGCCCTGTTGCGCCTTCGACCACTGCGTGAGCTGGTCGAGGACCTGGCGTGCCTCCGCCTTCGGGCGGATCTCGCCGAACAGGGTGCCGGTGGTGAGCGTGACCGACGCGTCCTTCCGGTTGTCCTTCACCAGTTCGGCGCACGGGACCACCAGGCTCAGCGTGCGCGCCGCCGCCGCGCCGTTCTCACCGAAGCGGATCTGGCCGCGGCATTTGGCTTCGACGTTCCCGTAGGCCGGGTCGTTGACCGGGTCGACGGCCTGGGAGAAGCCCAGTTCCTTGAGCGTGCTGGTGGCGATGCCACCCTGGCCGCGAACCTTGGAGCCGTTGAGCACCTGGACGGCGACCTTGTCGGGCGGGACCGGCGCGCGGTCGTCCAGCCCGTCATGCGTCAGTGGCGTATAGGTGACGCCCTGCTGGGGCGTGGGAGGCGGATCGCAGCGGATCACGGCGTCGATGTCGCTGCGGCTTGTCACCACGTTCACCCAGACGATGATCGCGCCGAGCGCCAGCACCCCGATCACGATGAGCGCGGGGAGCGGCTTGTGCCTGCGATACGGCCTCGCCCCGCGGTCCCCGATGCCGTTCCCCGACGCCACCTGCCAGTCCCTTCCCCAAAGCCCGGATCCCCGGACGGTGCTTTACCTCACCGTCGTGTCCGATCAGCCTATGCGTTACGGCGAAGGTCATCGGCGCGGGCCTCCGGATAGCACCACGCGACAGCCACTCCGGGCAAGCGGCCGGACCCATGGGGTGAGGTTCCCGACCCGGGGGCAACCCATTCGGACGACAAGCGTCTTGAAGACCAGGTTCCCCCTGTTGGGTGACGTATTCGCAGCAATGTCTGACTCGTTGCAGAGCTGGTATCGGCGTGAGCTACCCTTCGCGGGCTCAGGCGGCAGTAAGAGGCGCAAAAGAGAGACCTCGCTCACTGCCCAGCCGGGCACAAACAGGGGCGCTGGGACGTTAACCAGCGGCACGAAGGACTCACGAGCCGCGCGCTCGCGGGTCCGGGCCATCTGACATCGAAGCATCGCAGGGGTGAGGGACAAATGGCGACCGACTACGACGCTCCGCGCCGCAGCGAAGCCGACGAGCTGGCCGAAGACTCGTTGGAAGAACTCAAGGCACGGCGCAACGAAAACCAGTCCGGCGTCGTGGACGTCGACGAAGACGCTACCGCCGAGAACTTCGAACTGCCGGGCGCGGACCTCTCCGGACTTTCCGGCGAGGACCTGACCGTGAAGGTCGTGCCCAAGCAGGCCGACGAGTTCACCTGCTCCGTCTGCTTCCTGGTGCATCACCGCAGCAGGCTGGCGGAGGAGAGTGGCGGACGGCTCATCTGCCGCGACTGCGCCTGAGCCTACGGGCACAGGGGACGGCGCGACAGGGGTTTCGGGATCTGAACAGGAATAAGGGGGCCGGCCGATGAGGCCGGCCCCCTTTCCCGTTGTCCGGACCCGATCAGGATTTGGCGGCCGGCTGACGCAGCAGCTCGGCCACCTTCTCGGGGGACCGGGTGCTGAACAGCCAGTACGGCGTCGAGTCGCCGGGGTCGGTGAGCCAGACCCGCACGACCGGGCCGACCCAGCCCCGGTGCAGCACGAAGGCCGCCGGATCGGCGTCGCGGCCCAGCGCCTTGCGCTTCTCTTCCTTGTCGATCACCTCGACGTCGCCCACGAACTTGAGCGGAAGGTGCGCGTCGCGCAGCCACAGTTCGGGCTGGTCGCCGCCGGTGACCTTTACGCGGGACCGGCCGAGCGAGACCATCAGCGCGATCACCGCGGGGATCAGCACCACGTACGGCAGCCAGCCACGCAGCCCGGGATAACCCATGTCGATTTCGGCCGCCAGCAGCCCGCCGCCCAGCAGCGGCAACGGCCAGCCCCACCACGGGACGTAGAGCCGCTCTGAATGCTCGACAGCGCCGCCTTCGGCCACGTTCACGCTCTTACCCACGCGCTCAGGGTAGTCTCGCCGCCCGTGTCCACCGTTCAGGTACTGCTTTCCCGGACCGATCCTTCGGTCCCGCTCCCCGCCTACGCGCGCCTCGGCGACGCGGGCGCCGACCTCGTCACCACCTCGGATCTCGTCCTCGCGCCCGGCGAACGCGGCGTGGTCGGGACGGGCATCGCGATCGCCCTGCCACCCGGCTACGCGGGTTTCGTCCATCCGCGTTCCGGCCTGGCCGCCCGCGTCGGCCTCTCGGTCGTCAACACCCCCGGCACGATCGACTCCGGGTACCGCGGTGAGATCCGCGTCTGCCTGATCAACCATGATCTCACCGACAAGGTCGTGCTCACCCGCGGCGACCGGATCGCGCAGCTGGTCGTGCAACGGGTCGAACAGGCCGAGTTCGTCGAGGTCGCCGAACTCGAGTCGTCCGAGCGCGGCGAGGGAGGGTATGGCTCCACGGGCGGACACGTCACACTGGGAGCCGGAGCCAGGGAAGGAACGGAGAACTAGTGGGGATTTTCGGACGCAAGCGCGAGGCCAAGCCCAGCGGACGGCACGCCGCGCCCGAGGTCGAGGACCGCCCCGGCGGCGACGAGGACATCGAGCCGCAGCTGTCGGAGACCGCGGACGGCCCCTTCGACATCGAAGACGCCCCCGAGGACGGCATCCCGAGGATCGACCTCGGCTCGGTCAAGGTGCCGGTACCCGACGGTTCCCAGGTCCAGGTCGAGATGGACCCGGAGAGCGGCGGCGTCCGCGCGGTGCACGTCGTCACCGAGCAGGGCCAGATCACCGTCAGCGGTTACGCGGCACCCCGGTCGGGCGGTCTGTGGAAGGACGTCAGCACCGAGCTCACCGAGCAGCTGCGGGCCGACGGCGCCAAGGTGTCGGTCGGCATGGGGGAGTGGGGGCTGGAGCTGTCCGCGATCGTCGGCGACGTCGCGCTGCGGTTCGTCGGGGTCGACGGCCCGCGCTGGATGCTCCGCGGCGTCATCGCGGGTCCGCAGTCGCAGGCGTCCCAGGCACCCGCGGTGCTGCGCGAGATCGTGCGGCAAACCATCATCGACCGCGGTGACGCGCCGATGCCGGTCCGCACCCCGCTGACCATCACGCTGCCCGACGCCGTCGCGCAGCACATCGCGGAACAGCAGGGCTAGCTTTTCGAAGACCTCAGCTTTTCGAGGCTTTGAGCCAGGCCAGTACGGTCGCCCGGCCAAGGGATTCCCGATCCGCGCCGAGGGCGGTGAGCGTCGACTCGCCGACCTCGGCGCGTGGCAGGGCGGCCGCCCAGGCGCGGGCGACCTCCGCCGGATGGACCGGGTCGTCCACGCAGGCGCCGATCCCGGCCGGCACGTCGAGCCCCTTCAGGTCTTCGAGCGACGGCGCGGGATGCGCCGCGGCCGTCCGCAGGCTCGCGGCCAGCCCGTCGCCGTGCCGTCGCCACGCCCGGCCCAGTTCGGCCGAAAGCCAGTCCGGGACGCCGCCGGACGATTTCGCCAGCGCGCCGTCCACGCCGTTTTCGGCCACCAGATCCGCTGACAGCCGCGCGGCGAGTGACGCGGGTGCTGTCCCGGCCGGACCGTTCCAGGCCGGGAGCGCGGCCAGCAGGCCGGTGCAGCGGCCCGGATTGGTCACCGCCCACTCCGCCGAGAGATGCGCGCCGAACGAAATGCCGCCGACGAGTAGTGGACCGTGCGTCTCGGCCAGCCTGTCCAGTTCTTCCAGATAGCCGTCCGCGAGCCGGTCCCCGGCGGGCGGCGAAGGGGCGAGAAGAGGGACGCCGAGCGCCCGTAACGGGCCCTCGAACACGTTGCGCACGAATACTTCGTCGGACCCGGTGCCGGGGAGCACGACTGCCGTCGTAGGCGGAATAGCGGAGGTCACGTTGCGATCTTCTCCCAAACCGGTTTCCCTGGCTGAACACAGTTACGCTGGATTACGCACGGGCCGTTCGAGTCGGGGGCCCCGGAGCACAGGAGCACCGTTATGTCCGCCAAAGACGGCGGCTACTTCAGCCGGTTGGTTCGCAAGCTGACCACCGACGTCGAGGACCTCGACGCCGACGACCTGTCCGTGGAATCCGAGGCCGGCGGCGCGCAGCGCGCCTGTGACTGCCGGTCGGGTCAAGAGGTGACGGTGCTCGGCAGGCTCCGCAGCGTGGAGCTCTGCCCGACCAACGAGGCCGCGACACTGCAGGCCGAGTTGTTCGACGGCACACAGGGTGTGACGCTAATCTGGCTCGGACGCCGCCGGATCCCCGGAATCGAACCCGGGCGAACCATCAAGGTGCGCGGCCGGATGGCCGAACGTGATGGTCAGAAGGTGCTGTACAACCCTTTTTACGAACTTCAGAGCACTGTGAGTTGATCCCGCATCGTGACTGAACCCGCCCCCAGCGGCGAACAGAAGAAGACCGGGGACGAGCCCAGCGGCTCGGACGGCGAGAAGCCCCAGCCCACCCTGTTGGAACAGATGGGCGGGCTGTCGGGGCTGTTCTACTCCTCGCTGCCGGTCATCGTGTTCGTGCTCGCGAACGCGATCTTCGGCCTGACCGTCGGCATCTGGGCCGCCGTCGGCAGCGCGGTGGCCATCACGGTGCTGCGCGTCGTGCGCAAGGAGCCGCTGCAGCCGGCCATCTCCGGATTCTTCGGGGTGGCGATCGCGGCGTTCATCGCCTACCGGACCGGTTCGGCCAAGGGCTTCTTCCTGTTCGGCATTTGGACGAGCCTGGTCTACTTCGGCGTCTTCGCGCTCTCGATCGTCGTGCGCTGGCCGCTCGCCGGCGTCGTGTGGAACGCGCTGAACGGCAACGGCCAAGCCTGGCGCAAGGACAAGAAGTCGCTGATCGCCTACTCGATCGCGACCGGTGCGATGGCACTGATCTTCGGTGCCCGGTTCATCGTGCAGCGCTGGCTCTACGACGAGGACTACACCGGCTGGCTGGCCTTCGCGAAGATCGCGATGGGCTACCCGCTGTACGCGCTCGGCCTGCTCAGCGTCGTCTGGGCGGTGCGACGGTCGGAGAAACACCTCAAGGCCGTCTCGGCGGAAGCACCCGCCGAGGAGACCGACGCCGAGGTCGAGGCTCGCCTGCGGGAGAAGTACGCGCAAACGCCCGCCGTGGAGAAGTAGCCCGCGTTCGTCAAGACCCCGTGTCATGAAAGGGTCTTTCAGGACAAAATGTGTCCTGAAAGACCCTTTCATGACATCCGGACCGTTCAGTACCCCAGAGCGGTCCGGATCTCCGGCTCCACGTCCGAAGTGGCCACGAACAGCAGCTCGTCACCCGGCTCCAGCGGATCCTCCGGCTGCGGCACGATCACCCGGTCACCGCGCAGGATCGTCACCAGCGCCGCGTCACGCGGAAGGTTGATCTCGCTGACCGCCTTGCCCGCCAGCGGCGTCTCCTCCGGGAGGGTGAGTTCGACCAGGTTCGCCTGGCTCTGGCGGAACGTCATCAGCCGCACGAGATCGCCGACGCTCACCGCCTCCTCGACCATCGCCGCGAGCATCCGCGGTGTCGACACGGCGACATCGACACCCCAGGCGTCGTTGAACAGCCATTCGTTGGCCGGGTTGTTCACCCGCGCCACCACCCGGCGCACCGCGAACTCCGTCTTCGCGAGCAGCGACACCACCAGGTTCGCCTTGTCGTCGCCGGTCGCGGCGATCACGACGTCGCACTCCTCGATCCCCGACTCCTCGAGGATCGACACCTCGCAGGCATCGCCCAGCACCCAGTCCGCCTGTTCGACGGTGTGCGGCTCGAACTGGTCGGCCTCGCGTTCGATGAGCATCACCTGGTGGCGCCCGTCAATCAGTTCCGCGGCGATCGACCGGCCCACCGCGCCCGCCCCGGCAATCGCGACCCGCATCAGTTCTCCTCTTCCGGTTCGCGAGCGGCGACGCTGGTCACGTCGCTGACGGTGCCCGACTTCGCGGCGACGTAGACGACGTCGTCTGCCTGGATCACGGCTTTGGCGTCGGGCAGGACGGCGGTGCCGAACCGCATGATGAACGCGACCCGCGCGCCGGTCGTCTCCTGGAGTTCGCGCACGCTGCGCCCGTACCACCCCTCGTGCAGCGGGAGCCGCAGCAACGCGACGCTGCCGGACGGGTCGCGCCACTCCGAGGCGACGCCGTCGGGGAGCAGGGTGCGCAGGAACCGGTCGGTCGTCCAGGGGACGGTCGCCACGGTGGGGATGCCGAGCCGCTCGTAGACGGCCGCGCGCTTGTGGTCGTAGATCCTGGCGACGACCTTGTCGATGCCGAAGTTCTCCCTGGCCACCCTCGCCGAAATGATGTTGGAGTTGTCGCCGCTGGACACCGCCGCGAAAGCACCCGCGCGTTCGATCCCGGCCTCGATCAGCACCTGCCGGTCGAACCCGACGCCGACCACCTGCTGACCGTGGAAATCACTGCCGAGCCGCCGGAACGCCTGCTGGGTCTTGTCGATGATGGCGACGTCATGCCCCAGTCGCTCCAGCGCCGCGGCCAGGGATGCGCCGACCCGGCCGCATCCCATGATCACCACGTGCACGCCCTGCCTCCTTAGTTCGCGGACGTTTCACCCGTCCGCAGGTACCCAGACACACCAGCGCCGAACCTACCGTGAGCACCGCCCGTCAGCTCCACCGTCCTCCCCTCCGCCACCCTCAACGGAGACGCTGCGCGTCACAGTTAGCTCCAACCTTCCTCCCCTCCACCACCCTCAACGGAGACGCTGCGCGTCACAGTTAGTCTTCTGTAGTGTCGAAGTTCCCGACCGTATTGAAGCGGCTTGTCCTCGGACGCCCATTCCGGAGTGACCGCCTCTCACATACGCTCCTGCCGAAGCGCATCGCGCTGCCGATTTTCGCGTCCGACGCGTTGTCGAGCGTCGCCTACGCGCCTGAGGAAATCTTTCTGACCCTCAGCGTCGCGGGCCTGTCCGCGTACGCCTTCGCGCCGTGGATCGGGGTCGCGGTCGCGCTCGTCATGCTGGTCGTGGTCGCGTCCTACCGGCAGAACGTGCACGCCTACCCCAGCGGTGGCGGGGACTACGAGGTCGCCAACACGAACCTGGGCGGCAAGTTCGGGCTCACCGTTGCCAGCGCGCTCCTGGTCGACTATGTGCTCACCGTGGCGGTCTCGACGTCGTCCGGGGTGGCGAACATCGGTTCGGCCATCCCGTGGGTGGCGCAGCACAAGGTGATCTTCGCGGTCGTCATCGTGGTCGTGCTGACCGCGCTGAACCTGCGCGGAGTGCGCGAATCGGGCAAAACCTTCGCCATCCCGGTCTACGGGTTCATCATCGGCATTATCGGCATGGTGATCTGGGGCCTGATCGAGGCCGCGTCCGGTACCGACATGCGGGCCGAGAGCGCCGATTTCGGATTGCACGAAGAAGCTTCTTTGACCGGTTTCGCGTTCTTCTTCCTGTTGCTGCGGACGTTCTCCTCCGGCGCGGCGGCGTTGACCGGGGTCGAGGCGATCAGCAACGGCGTCCCGGCGTTCCGGAAGCCCAAGTCGAAGAACGCGGCGACCACACTGCTGATGATGGGTGTGCTCGCGGTGACGATGCTGGTCGGCATCATCACGCTGGCGATCATCACCGAGGTCAAGTTCGCCGAGCATCCGGAGACGCAGCTGTCCGGCACGCCGGCGGGCTACGAGCAGAAGACGATCGTCGCGCAGATCGCGCACGCGGTGTTCGCCGACTTCACACCGGGGTTCTACTACATCTCCTTCGTCACCGGCATCATCCTGCTGCTGGCCGCGAACACCGCGTTCAACGGCTTCCCGGTGCTCGGCTCGATCCTCGCGCAGGATCGTTATCTGCCGCGTCAGCTGCACACCCGCGGCGACAGGCTGGCGTTCTCCAACGGCATCCTCTTCCTCGCGGCCTTCGCGCTGGTTTTGATCGTCGCGTTCGACGCCGAGGTCACCAAGCTCATCCAGCTCTACATCGTGGGCGTGTTCGTCTCCTTCACGATCAGCCAGGCAGGCATGATCCGGCACTGGAACCGGCTGCTGGCCAGGGAGACCGAGCCCACGGTGCGGCGCCGGATGCGACGCTCGCAGACGGTCAACGCGATCGGTCTCACCATGACCGGCACCGTGCTGATCATCGTGCTGATCACGAAGTTCCTGCTCGGCGCCTGGATCGCGATCGCGGCGATGGTGGCGATCTACATCCTGATGACCGCGATCCGCAAGCATTACGACCGCGTCGCCGAGGAATTGCGCGAAATGGAGCGGAAACCGGCCGTACTCCCTTCGCGCAACCACGCGATCGTGCTGATTTCGAAGCTCCACCTGCCGACGTTGCGCGCGCTTTCCTACGCGAAGGCCGTCCGGCCCGACGTCCTCGAAGCCGTCACCGTGAACGTCGACGACATCGAGACACGTAAACTCGTGCAGGAATGGGACGACCACAATTTCAAGGTGCCGCTGAAAGTGATCGAATCGCCGTACCGCGAGATCACGAAACCGGTGCTGGACTACGTGAAGCGCGTCCGCGGGGACAACCCGCGCAACGTGGTGACCGTGTTCATCCCCGAATACGTGGTCGGGCACTGGTGGGAGCAGGTGCTGCACAACCAGAGCGCGCTGCGGCTCAAGGGACGGCTACTGTTCCAGCCCGGGGTCATGGTGACCAGCGTGCCGTGGCAGCTGGAATCGTCGGAAAAGGCGATCAAGCGCGACCGGAAGGCGCGCCCCGCGGCGGGCGACGTCCGGCGCGGATTCTCCCCGGTGGTCAAGCCACCCGAAAAGACGAAGGACAAGGAAAAATCAGAATGAGTGTGGACGCGTCGACCGGCACGTGGCTCGGGCGAACAATCGAGCTGGAGGTCGGCGCGGTCGCGCACGGCGGGCACTGCGTCGCGCGGGCGGAAGGCCGGGTCGTGTTCGTGCGGCACGCGCTGCCCGGCGAACGGGTGCTGGCGTCGGTGACCGAGGACAAGGGCGGCTCGTTCTGCCGCGCCGACGCGATCGAGGTCCTCGAAGCCTCCGCGGAGCGCGTGGAGCCGCCGTGCCCGCTCGCGGCGCCGGGGGAATGCGGCGGCTGCGACTGGCAGCACGCTGCCCCCGGTTACCAGCGAGAGTTGAAGGCGGCAGTGGTCGCGGAGCAGCTGAAGCGACTGGCCGGTATCGAGCGCGAAGTCGTCGTCGAAGCACTGGAAGGCGGCCCGCTCGACTGGCGCAGCCGCGTGCGGCTCGTCGCGGGCAAGGACGGCCGCGCGGGTTTCCGGGCACACCACAGCCACCGCGTGATCCCCGTCGACGACTGCCCGATCACCGTCCCCGGCGCACTCGACGACGTCGTTTCGCGAAACTGGCGGCCCGGTTCGGAAATCGAAGTCACCAAGGACGGTGCCGGCAACGTGCACCTTCGTGACCTGTCGACGGTCC
Organism: Amycolatopsis sp. NPDC051071; assembly: GCF_040682875.1. Taxonomy (NCBI): domain Bacteria; kingdom Bacillati; phylum Actinomycetota; class Actinomycetes; order Pseudonocardiales; family Pseudonocardiaceae; genus Amycolatopsis; species Amycolatopsis sp. NPDC051071. Next base: position 23,530 of record NZ_JBFBBY010000092.1, read on the forward strand.
ACGGGAAGAGCCGCTCGCGGCAGCTGGCAGGCGGCCTCGCCGTGCAGCACGCGGCAGGCCGCGACTGGCGCCTGGACGCCCACGGCTTCTGGCAGGTCCACCCGAACGCCGCGGACACCCTCGCCGCCGTCGTCGCCGAGTGGGCGGAGGCCCCGCGTGACGGCGTCGCATGGGACCTGTACGCCGGCGTCGGCCTGTTCGCCTCCGTACTCGCTTCGCAGGTCGGCCCGAACGGACGGGTCATGGCCATCGAATCCGGCCGCCGCGCCGTGTCGGACGGTGAGGAGAACCTGGCCGACCTCCCGCAGGTCCGCTGGCGCTCCGGCCGCGTCGAGCACCTGCTGGCCGACGCCCCGAAACCCGTCGACGTCGTCGTCCTCGACCCGCCGCGCAAGGGCGCGGGCAAGGCCGTCGTCGAGTCCATCGTCGAAGGCGCACCGGACCGGATCGTCTACGTCGCATGCGACCCGGCCGCGCTGGCACGGGACATCGCGTTGTTCGCGGGGCACGGATACGGGCTCAGCGACCTCCGCGCTTTCGACGCCTTCCCGATGACGCACCACGTCGAATGTGTTGCGCTTTTGCAATAACGTCGCCTTTGTAGACCGCAGGTATGAGAATCGCGTTCTAACGGCGTATCAATGCTCTCCTGGCTTGTCAGCGCCCATTTTTGCTGGCTAACTTAATTCGCAACGGCCATCTGGTATCGGCATTTCTTTGCGAATGGGTTAGGATCATGGACTATCTTACTTCAGTCTGCGGTGACTGCGGCGGTAAAGGCTGTTCGGGTTGCGACGGAACCGGCACGATCACCATCGTGGAGGACTGACCGAGTGCTTCCGTCAATGCTTCCTCCTGGAGTCACCTCTCAGGAATTTCTCTATCGAAACGGCCGGAAACAAGTCATCTACAGGGCGCCGTACTCATCCGAGGGCCCCGTTCTCGTACGGGACACACTGGGGCGGCAGGCGTATATGTTCATGTACGCCCATTTCGTCTTCACCTGGGCCGAAGGTGCGGTCCAAGTGCAGATAAGTCACGGCACGCTGGCCGGAGCGAAGATGCCGCTATGGCAGGGTGTCAAGATCTCTTCGTATTGGTCGGGCCCCGCTTTGGCGGAGTTCGGCAAGGCGTGGGCGCTGGAGCAGCTAGCCGGAACCCGGGCGAGCCAGGCAGTCATCACTGAGTTGGATCAGTGAGACGGCTTGTTTGATTTGTCGGGGTTTGTTCATGAAGGAATTGGGACACTCAGCGTCCCAATTCCTTCATAGACAAGGGCAGCGAACCGAGGTCGAGGAAGCGCCACTCGCGAACCCGCTCTTAAGCACTTACGCGTCACCTGTGGCGTTGCTCGCGTGAAGTACATGAAGGCCCCCTTCCTTGCGCCTAGGTACAGGAAGGGGGCCTTCCTGTACTTGGGGAAGGTGTGAAGGTCGAGTTTCTTCGGCTGAGCCGAGGGAAGGGGTCCTTCACGCGCCGCCGTGGTGATTGGTGGTGCTCAAGGAGTCCTTAAGGACCGGCCGCTACCCGGCTCACCCGCCGTAGGTCCTGAAACACCCTTCGCTAGAACGACCCAAAACAAGGGACTCGTGAGTGTTTTGGGTCGTTAGAACGACCCAAAACACTCACGACTCAAGGGCGTGCATCTTCCTTCAGCAGGTCCGCGCACTTCTCGCCGATCGCCATCGTCGTGATGCACGGGTTCACCGCCACCAGGAACGGCATCGCCGAACCGTCGGCGACCCGCAGGCCTTCGACGCCGCGCACTCGCAGCCGCGCGTCCAGTACGGCGGAAGGATCGCCGTCGCCGCCCATTTTCGCGGTGCAGGAGGGGTGGTACACCGTGTTGTGCGTCTTGCGCAGGTAGTCGGCGATCTCGTCGTCGGTCTTGACGTCCTTGCCGGGCGCCAGTTCCTTGCCTGCCCACTCGTCGAGGGCGGGTTGTTCGGCGATCTTGCGCGCGAGTTTGATGCCGTAGGTCATCACACGCATGTCGTGCGGATCGCTGAAGTAGCGCGGGTCCACCTTCGGCTTGTCCCGGTAGTCGCGGCTGCGTAGCCGCACGGTGCCGGTGGAACGCGACCGGGTGACGTTCGGGGTGAGGCAGAAGCCGTTCTCGGTTGTCGGGTAGCCCTGCCGCAGGGTGTTCATGTCGAAGGGTACGGAACCATAGTGGAACATCAGGTCCGGCCGGTCGAGTCCTTCTTCAGTGGTGGTGAAGATGCCGATTTCCCACCATTGCGTGGATTCGGTGGTCATCGGCTGCAGTGCGTCCCACTGGATGACGCCTTCCGGGTGATCCTGCAGGTTCTCGCCGACGCCGGGGGAGTCGACCAGCACCTCGACGCCGACCTCACGCAAGTGCTCAGCTGGGCCGATTCCCGACAGCATCAGGAGTTTCGGGGTGTCGATCGCACCCGACGACAGGATCACCTCGCGCCGGGCGCGCAGGGGAACGCCGTGGATCAGGTCGTCGGCCAGGTATTCCGCGCCGGTGCAGCGTTTGCCGTCGAACAGCAGGCGCCGGACCCGGGCGCCGGTGATGATCTCCAGGTTCGGCCGCTTCCCGATGATCGGATGCAAGTACGACACCGACGCCGACGACCGCGTGCCGTCTTCGCGCGCGTTGATCTGGAACCAGTTCGCGCCGTGTGTCACGGTCTTGCCGGAGTTGAACTCCGTCCGCGGGATGCCTGCCTGCTCGCAGGCTTGCAGCAGCGCGACGCCGGTCGGATCGTTCGGCGGCACCGAGCGAATGGTCACCGGGCCCGAGCGGCCGTGGTGGTCGCCCGGTCCGTCGTTGGTCTCAAGTCGCTGGTACAGCGGGAAAATGTCTTGAGAAGACCAGCCGGGCAGGCCGAGTGACGACCATTCGTCGAGGTCTTCCGCCGGCGCCCAGAACGCGATGCACGAGTTGTGCGACGAGCAACCGCCGAGCACACGCGCGCGGGCGTGGCGCAGGAAGGAGTTGCCGGACTCCTGCGGTTCGACCAGGTAGTCCCAGTCGTAGCCGGATTCGAGCAGGCCCATCCACTTCGTCAGCTCCAGTACCGCAGGATCGTCCACATCGGACGGTCCTGCTTCCAGGAGTGCCACGGTGACGTCCGGATCCTCCGAGAGTCTCGCCGCGACCACCGAACCCGCCGTCCCGCCGCCGACGACGATGTAGTCGAACTCTCCGGTCACTGTGCTGCCTCCTCGGGCTGTGCTTCCGCGGCGTGATCGGCGAGCACGCCGCTCTTGTGCCGCAGGACGAACCAGTAATACGCGAAACCGACGGTCGCCACCGCGCCGACGAACAGCACGGCCCCCCATTCGAGGTACCAGTGGTAGGGCTCGGTGGCGTTGTAGACCTCGCGTCGCGGCCACGCCAGGTTCACCACGATCGCGCCACCCCACAGCACGCCGACGATGTTGACCGGCAGCCCCAGTTTGCCGAGGGAGAAGTACTTGGTGCCCTCCGACTTCGGCGGCGGCCACTGCCCGCGCAACCGCTTGACCAGCATCGGGATGGTGACCAGCAGATACGCCAGGTAAATCATGATGATGCCGATACTGGTGATCACCGTGAAGATCTGCGGCTGGCCGACGTTGACCACCAGGATCAGCACCGCGATCACACCGGACACGATCGCGGGGATCACCGGGGTCTTCGTCTTCGGCGACACGCGTGCCAGATGCTTCCCGGCGGGCAGGTTGTTGTCGCGGCCCATCGCGAACATCATCCGGATGGACGCCGACTGCACGGCGAGGTTGCATACGGTGATGGCGATGACGACCGCCAGCAGGAAGATCGTGCCGATGGTGCTGCCGAGGACGTCCTTCACGATGAATTGCAGCCCGCCCGTGGCGATCTCCGGGTTGTTGATGTCACCGACGGCCATCAGCGCGAGGAGCAGGATCAGCCCGCCGATGACGAACGACGCGATCAGCGCGCGCAGGATCGCTCTGGGCGCGTTCTTGCGCGGGTCGTGGGACTCCTCGCCGAGTGAGCTGGCCGTGTCAAAGCCGTACATGACGTAGGTCGAGGCGAGCGAGGCGACCAGGAAGGCCCCGAAGTAGCCCCAGGGCTGGTCGGCGCCGGTGTTGTTGGTCTGCATCACGACCTCGGGGCCGCGGGTGATGTTGACCGCGAGCGCGATGATCAGCAGGACCGCGGCGACCAGTTCGATGAACACCCCGGCGCTGTTGATCCGCGCCATCAGTTTGACGCCCCAGGCGTTCACCAGCGTGGTGAACACGATCAGCCCGGTGCCCAGGATGACGGCGTTCACCGCGCTGTCACCCGAGAAGGAGAAGAAAGACCAGATCTGGGGGAGGGTGATCTGGTAGGCCAGCGCGACAGCGGCGATGCTGACGATCGACGCGGTCAGCATCATCCACCCGGCAAGCCAGGCGACATGCGGGCTGCCGAGCCGTTTCGACCAGTTGTAGATCGAGCCGGCGACCGGGTAGTGCGCGGCGAGTTCGGCGAACGACAGCGCCACCATCAGCTGGCCGACGAACACCATCGGCCACGACCACCAGTAGGCGGGACCGCCGAAGCTGAAGCCGAAGTAGAACAGCTGAAAGGTCCCGGTCAGGATCGAGATGTAGCTGATCCCGGCGGCGAAGGTGTGGAAGTTGCCGAGCGTTCTTTCGAGTTCCTGTTTGTAGCCGAAACCGGCGAGGCCGTCGTCGGAAGGAGTACTCATCGGCACTTTCCCCTCTTTAGCTGGACGCGGGCTCCCCGGAGAACCAGCGCTGTGGTGCGGGCCGGAGGTTCTGGTAGATGTGCTTCGCCTCCACGTACTCGGCCAGCCCGGTCGGGCCGAGTTCGCGCCCGAACCCGGATTGCTTGTAGCCGCCCCATTCGGCCTGGGGCAGGTACGGGTGGAAGTCGTTGATCCAGATCGTGCCGTGCCGCAGCCGGTTCGCGACCCGCTGCGCGCGTGAGGCGTCGGAGGTGAACACCGCGCCCGCGAGGCCGTAGTGCGTGTCGTTGGCGATGCGGACGGCGTCGTCCTCGTCGGTGAAGGTCTCCACGGTCAGCACCGGGCCGAACGATTCGTCGACGACGGCGCTGCTGCCCTGCTTCACGTTGTCGAGGATGGTCGGCAGGTAGTAGTGCCCCTTCGCGAGCTCGCGATCGTCGGGCCGTTTGCCACCGGTTCGCAGGACAGCGCCTTCTTCGAGGGCCGCGGCGACGTACCGTTCGATCTTCTCCACATGGGTGGCCGAGATCAGCGGACCGGTTTCAGCCTTCGGGTCGAAAGGTCCACCCAGTCGGATCAATTCGGCCCGGCGGACGAGTTCGGCGACGAACTCGTCGTGCCACTCCTCCTGGACGATCAGGCGTGCGCCTGCCGAACAGACTTGTCCGGAGTGCAGGAACACCGCGGTCAGGGCGTAGTCGACGGCGGTGTCGAAGTCGGAATCGGCGAAGACGACGTTCGGATTCTTCCCACCCAGCTCCAGCGCGACCTTCTTGATGGTCGCGGCGGCGGACGCGGCGATGATCTTGCCGGTCGCGAGGCCACCGGTGAAGGACACGAGGTCGACGTCGGGATGCTCGGAAAGCGGCGCCCCGGCCTGCGCACCGGCACCGAGCACCAGGTTCGCGACGCCGGCGGGGAGCCCGGCCTCGGTCAGCAGTTTCATCAGCATGACGCACGTATGCGGCGTCAGCTCACTGGGCTTGAGGACGAACGTGTTGCCGGCCGCGAGCGCGGGGGCGACCTTCCAGATGGTCTGCAGGAGCGGGTAGTTCCACGGCGTGATCAGCCCGCAGACACCGACCGGCTCGTGCACGATCCGGCTGAACGCGTCCGGGTTGCCGGTGTCGACCACGCGGCCGGCGTCGTTGGCGGCGAGTTTGCCGAAGTACCGCAGGCACGCGGCGATGTCTGCCATGTCGTACTTGCTCTCCACCAGCCGTTTCCCGGTGTCGAGCGATTCGGCGCGGGCGAAGGCCTCGGCGTCGCGGTCGAGCAGGTCGGCGGCCTTCAGCAGCAGGTCACCGCGTTGGGGAGCGGGCGTGCCCGGCCACGGGCCGGTGTCGAACGCCTTCCTCGCCGCCGCGATAGCCGCCTCGGTGTCCTCACGGGTGCCTTCGGCGACCTCCGCGACCAGCGACCCGTCCGCGGGGCAGCGGATCTCCCGGCGGCCACCGCCGACCGCGTCGACCCATTCGCCACCGATGAAGAAATCCGCCATCAAACCCTCCGAAACCGGTTACCGCCCCACCGTCGATCAGCGATTATCGCGGCCACCCGACGTGACCGCTACTTGGCAAACGAGACCATGTTCACACTGTCGGGTGCCGTGTGGTGATTTTCTGACATGTGACTCGTGACGCGGGGGACTGATGGCTCTCAGGTGCCCTCCGTAGACTGGCCGGAACGGCGGAATGAGGAACCAGGCGAGGTGGAAGAGTGACGTTGCTCGAGTCCGTGCACGGACCGGCCGACTTGAAGCGGATGGACTCCGAACAGCTCGGCGAGCTGGCCGCGGAGATCCGGGACTTCCTCGTCGAGAAGGTGCGGCTCGCCGGTGGTCACCTCGGCCCGAACCTCGGTGTCGTCGAGTTGACGATGGCGCTGCACCGCGTCTTCGACTCGCCGAGCGACGCCATCGTGTGGGACGTCGGTCACCAGGCGTATGTGCACAAGATCGTCACCGGCAGGCACGAGGGCTTCGGCAAGCTCCGCCAGCTCGGTGGCCTCACCGGCTACCCGGCACGCGGCGAGAGCGAGCACGACCTCGTCGAGAACAGCCACGCCTCGACGGCGTTGTCCTATGTGGACGGTCTGGCGAAGGCGTTCGAACTCGGCGGTGGCGGCAGGCACACGATCGCCGTCGTCGGTGACGGCGCGCTGACCGGCGGGATGTGCTGGGAGGCGTTGAACAACATCGCCGCGAACCCGCGCCGCCCGGTCGTCATCGTCATCAACGACAACGGCCGCTCGTACTCGCCGACCATCGGCGGCGTCGCGGACCATCTGGCGTCGCTGCGGCTGAAGCCCGGTTACGAGCGCGTTCTGGACCGTGGCAAGGAACTGCTGCGGCACACACCCCTCGTCGGCAAGCCGATTTACGCGGCACTGCACGCGGCGAAGGCGGGTCTCAAGGACGCGCTGAGCCCGCAGATGATGTTCTCCGACCTCGGTCTCAAGTACCTCGGCCCGGTCGACGGGCACGACCTCGTGGCGCTGGAGAAGGCGTTCCAGAGCGCCCGTGATTTCGGCGGCGCGGTCATCGTGCACGTGGTCACCGAGAAGGGGCACGGCTACGAGCCCGCGGTCACCAACCAGGCCGACCAGATGCACCAGACCGACCCGATCGACCCGGAAACCGGCCAGCCACCGGTCAAGGGCCCGAGCTGGACCGGGGTCTTCGCCGACGAACTGGTCAAGATCGGCGCCGACCGCGAGGACGTCGTCGCGATCACCGCGGCCATGCTGCGCTCGACGGGGCTGCACAAGTTCGCCGAGGCGTACCCGGACCGCTGGTACGACGTCGGCATCGCCGAGCAGCACGCCGTGACCTCGGCGGCGGGGCTCGCGATGGGCGGCAAACATCCGGTGGTCGCGCTCTACTCGACCTTCCTGAACCGGGCGTTCGACCAGGTCCTGATGGACGTCGCGCTGCACCGCCAGCCGGTGACGCTGGTACTGGACCGCGCCGGCATCACCGGGCCGGACGGGCCGAGCCACCACGGCATGTGGGACCTCTCGCTGCTGGGCATGGTGCCGGGGATGCGGGTCGCGGCGCCGCGTGACGCCGGCACGCTGCGCGAAGAACTGCGTGAGGCGGTCGCCGTCGAGGACGGGCCGACGGCGCTGCGGTTCTCCAAGGGTGGCGTGATCGACTCGGTTCCGGCTGTCGAACGCGTCGGCGTGGTGGACGTGCTGCGCAAGCCGTCCGGCGACGCCGACGTGCTGCTGGTCGCGGTGGGCGCGTTCGCGATGCTCGGGCTCGCCGCCGCCGATCGGCTGGCGGACCAGGGCATCGGCGTGACCGTGGTCGACCCGCGCTGGGTCGTCCCGGCGCCGGCCGAACTGGTGGCGCTGGCGGAGCAGCACAAGCTCGTCGTATCCGTCGAGGACAGCGGCCGTCACGGTGGTTTCGGTTCCGCGCTGGCGGCGTTGTTCCGCGACGCCGAATGCGACGTCCCACTGCGCGACCTGGCCGTGCCGCAGGTGTTCCACGACCACGGGTCGCGCGAGGAGGTGCTGGCCCGGGTGGGTCTCACCGCGCAGGACGTCGCGCGGCGGGTCACCGAGTGGTCGGCGAACCTGGCGAGCCGGACTCCGGCGCCGGAGGACACACACCGCTGAGTCGTGAGTGATTTGGGTCGTTCTAGCGAAGGGTGTTTTAGGTACCTACGGCGGGTGAGTCGGGTAGCGGCCGGTCCTTGAAGGACTCCTTGAGGGCACCAGTCACCACGGCGCCGCGTGAAGGACCCCTTCCCTCGGCTCAGCCGAGGGAAG